>NZ_JBHSQV010000113.1:0-8428 GCF_042658665.1 Marinicrinis lubricantis | reverse complement strand
GATGAGTCTTACGGTTTGAAGTTTGAATTCCTTGTCGTACTTTTTCGTCATTTCGGACACCTCGATTATGAATGCTTTTATTGTCGCACTCTCGGTTCTCCGTGTCCAATTTAAAGTCTAGCATCAAGTACGGCCAGTATATCTCCTCTACCATTTCCTCTAGATTCTCTAAATATTAGCAGTGAGTGTCGGTTAACAAGCCAATCCCAATAAATAATGATAAGTAGGGTCTGTCTGAATTGGGAATTTAGTAAAAAAAGGAGGGTTTTGGTAGATAGGAGGCGAAAAATGTCAACGTGGGAATGATCCCTTTTTCCTGGTAAGGGATTAATTGAAACGGGGTGAAACTCAAATTGCGTAAATTAAAAAATCCTGAATTGGAGCTATCGAAAATTCAAGACTCGCTGGAAAAGCTTAATCAAAAAAAAGTTCGTGACAGCTTTACTATTCGCGTGGTGACACCGATGATTGGCGGAGGGGCGAAACCACACTTGATTGATAATCGGCAACCAGTGAGAAGCAGTGCCATCCGCGGTCAACTTCGATTCTGGTGGCGGGCTACCCGTGGGGCCTCTTGCAAAGACGTAGCAGAATTAAGAAAGCGGGAGGTGGAGATCTTTGGTAGTACTGATAGACCGAGTCCGGTGAAAATTCGGGTTGAAACATTGTCGGAAATTAAGTCGGAAAAAGTATTCAATGAAGATTCTAAAAATCCGAAAATGGCCAGAGAACTTCAGGAAAGTCAATATGCTCTTTTTCCATTGAGAGAAACCGTAAAAGAAAAACTCGAGAGAGAAACCGGAAATAAAGGACCTAAATATATAAACAATTTTAAATTTATCCTTCACATTGAGTATGCTCTTCCTGAATTAGAAGAAGAGGAGTGTATGCAGTCGTCAGAGGAATTCAAGCTTGAAATTGAATGCGCTTTATGGGCATGGATTAATTTTGGAGGTATTGGAGCTCGGACGCGAAGAGGCTGTGGAAGCCTGTATTGTTCGGAATTCTCCCCCAAAACTGCTAGGGCAAATGAGCTCCGAACGTGGTTTCAGGAAAAAGTAGAAAAATACAAGTTGAACTTGGTTTCGCATGAGGAGAATTTTCAACAATCGTATCGTGATTGGTCGACTTTAAGTACCACAATCAAATTTTCTGGAGGAGAGGCGGAACCCGTAAAGGCGTGGGGAACGGTCGTTAAGAATCTGCAAGACTTTCGCAGTGCCCGAAAAGAATACGAGGATAGCCGATGTTTTTCAAGATCATTTTGGCCGGAAGCTGACTCAATTCGCCGAATTACTGGTAAGGGAGTCAAAGATCATTTGAAGTCAACCACCATCAAGGAGGGTAAGGACTATATCGCTTTTCCACGCGCTCAATTAGGGTTGCCGATTGTTTTCCATTTTAGGAACGATACGAAGAAGTATCCGCCATTAACTCAGGGATGCGAGCCGTCGGATACCGAGCTCGTGCCAAAAGGGCGTGACCGCCTGGCTTCACCAATCATTTTGAAGGCCGTTGCTGTTATGGATGGTACCAGTGCAGTCAGCGCGGTGATCGTGCTTAACCAGCCTAAACTAGGATGGTTAAGTTTGCGGTCGACTAAAAAGAAAAATGATAAGCAGCAGTTCAAAGGGAAAAATATTGAACCTAGTGCCGTCTATATCGCTCCAGAGTATCTGCCCGAAAGAAAAGTGTACAATCCGATGAAGGTTAGCGGCAGTCAAAATAATCGCTTTGAAAGGGTTACTGACTCGGCGATCACTGCTTTTTTAAATTGGAAGGAGGTAGGAACATGGCAGTGGCTGAACGAAAATTGATGCTGTTCTCGATCGGGCCTGTACAGGATTTTATCGCGCAGGCAAGACGGACGCGAGACCTGTGGTTTGGCTCTTTTCTTCTATCGAGGCTCAGCCGCGCTGCAGCAGAGGCATTTCGTGATAGGAACGGTAAAATCGTATATCCACATATCGATTGGGAGACTCCGTCGGATCGGGCTAAGGTGACGAATAAGTTGCTAGGTTACGTCGAATCTGATTGTCCGCAACAGCTTGCACTGGAGATTCGCACTGAAGTAGCTAGAGCTTGGAAGAAAATTGCGGACGAATCGCTCGAGCACTTGCGGCCTTATGTTAATGAACGTCTATGGGATCGGCAAATTAAAGATTTTATCGAGTTTTACGCGGTATGGGTCCCGCTTCATGACTTAAAAGATTACGGAACAGCTCTGAAACGCGCCGAACAATTGCTGATTGCCCGCAAAACATTGCGTGATTTCAAACAGAATGAGCCTGCAAGAATGTTTGGTGAAAAGAAATCGAGCCTTGACAGTGGACGTGAATCTGTATTGCTGCCCGATAAACACCACTATCTGTCCCGTTTTGGTATCAAATCTAATGAAACGTTGGATGCCATTTCGGCAGTAAAACGGCTTTCTATGTACACCCACGACAATAGTCATTTTGTTTCCGTATGCGACGTAGCGTTCAACAACTTCCGGAGACGGCTGCAGATGGATGAGAAACTGCAATCTCAAGTGGAAGATTACATTTCTAAGCTGCGTGGGATTGATCCGGTGTTTGGAAAGCTGAATCTAGGTGGAGATGGTCAATTTAGGCTTTTTTACGAGAGCCGAATTGAGGAGTTTGTTGACGAACAAGCAAACCCGCCTATGCAGGGTGACAAAAAGCGGAAGGTTATAGTTCAAGCGATTAAGGAATTAGAGGCATTGTACCGAAGAATTAGCTTACGCCCAACACCATATTATGCATTCCTGCTTTGCGACGGAGACCGAATGGGTGAGTCTCTGAACGAACTGTCCACGTTTGAGCAGTATGGAGAATTCACAGAACGATTGTCCCGGTTCGCCGTTAGAGCGGAAGACATCATCAGTTCCTGCGAAGGACGTCTGGTTTACAGCGGTGGCGATGACGTAATGGCGTATTTACCGATCGATAAGTGTCTGGAAGCGGCGGCTAACTTGCAGCAATCTTTTGGCCGGATCATGAAGGAAGCGGTACCTAAGGGTGGAAGACGGCCTACACTTTCTATAGGAATCGCAGTTGTGCACATGATGGAAATACTTGGGGACGTTCGGCAGCTAGCCGCAGAAGCTGAACGTATGGCTAAACAGGAGCGGAACAGCCTAGCAATTGTTTACCGCAAGCGCAATGGCGGTAATCAGATGCAGGTTCGTTTGTCTTTTGACGAGCTGCCGGTGGAACGTCTGCAGCGGATACAGCAATGGTATCGGGATCAGTTATTTTCGTTCTCGTTTGCTTATGAGTTGCGCGGTTTATATGAGGAGTACAGGCGGTTGAACTCAGGTTCTCTTTGGCTATCCGATCACGAGCAAGCATCTAGATTGTTTGAAAAGGAATTAAAGCGGCTGGCGATCCACAAAAAGCCCGATCACTTGACTGCAGAAGCGGTGCAAAACAAGCTGGTCGCGCCAATGATTGAAATGTTTAGGGGGAAGGGTGTACCGTTGGAACGGCTGCGTGTATTGGCCGAGCAGTTTATTATTGCCGTCAATCTGGAGAAAGCGGGTGCTATTAATGAAACAATCGCTGAAAATTCGTCCTCTTGAACCGGTGATGCTGCGGGACGGACGTCCATTTGACGCTAGTCCCGGTGCTAAGGCGCACAGCATGAACGAAGTGCCGCCCAGTGTTGTTGCCGGCACGATTCGCACGCTGCTGGGGAAGAGATTGACTAAAGAAAACGGTGATACAACCGGGTTCGGCGAAAAGGTGAAGCTTGAGGTGGCGAAGTTGGTTGTTCGCGGTCCTCTTTTGCATTATAAGGGACAGCCTTATTTCACGGTTCCAAGGGATCTTCATTTTCGGAGGGCAGAGAATGGGTTGGAAGCGGACAAGATCGTTCCTCGCAAGCCGGAAGAAGGGGAAGGCTTTCTAGGTACAGGCAGGAGCGGTTGGCATGGAGACAGACTTTGGCCCGCTGCGGGAGCCAGAGGCAAGGCTGCAGCTCAAGCACCCCAATACTTGTCCGCGGAATGTATGGTCGATTGGCTTCAGACACACAAGCTAACGGAAAATTGGCTGCAACCGCTGAACAATTGGTACACGGGGAATGCGACCTGCCCATCGAAAAACGATCACTACGGTTCGATTTGTTCTGAAGAAGCGGTAGCGGAGCCGTTTCTGCATTCGTTCCCCCGAGATGTTCGCACACATGTATCGATTGACACGGCATCGCGTACGTCGATGGAGGGGATTTTGTTTGATACCGAGGCGCTGGTGTTTCCGGAGGATGCGTATTTGTTGGCAGAAGCCGATTTGTCCGAGTCGGATATCGTTTGGCCGAAAGGCTTGTCGGCGATCCACTCGTTTGGCGGAAAACGGCGTCTGGCACATTTCAGCGAAATCGAAGCTAGTGATGTTTGGTCTTGTCCTGAAACGATTCTCCAGGCTTTGGATGGGGCGGGTTATATTCGAATGGTGCTGGCCACTCCGGCTTATTTTACGAAAGGATGGCTGCCGGGATGGCTTGATAGCGACTTAAGGGGAAAACCGGAAGCAGTAGGCGAGGAAGATATCGTTCTGGAGCTCAAGTGGGCTTGCGTCCCTCGTTGGCAGCCTATCTCGGGTTGGAGCTATGGGAAAAGGGAGGAAAAGGCAGTCCGACGTATGGTTCCAGCGGGAAGTGTTTATTTCTTTAAAGTTGAACGAGGCAACCCGCGACTGCTCGCAGAAAAGCTGTGGCTGCAATCCGTATCCGATCGTAACCGGAGAACGGCCATGCATGATAGAAATGACGGATTTGGTCTGTCTTTATGGGGCATCTGGGATGAAAAATCGTAAAACGATACGGAACGAAAATAGGAGGTGCAAGCTCGATGAGCGTTAGCAGTAAGATGTATTGGACACATTGTCTGTCCCCGGTTCATGTCGGGACGGGTCAGGGCGTAGGCGCAATTGATATGCCGATAATGAGAGAAAAGATAACCGAATGGCCCTATTTTCCGGGCAGCAGCATAAAGGGAGTGCAGCGCGAAATGATGGCGAGGGAACTGGAGAATATAGAAGGGAATGCTTCAGTTTCGCTAAAAAAACAGGAGTGGCTGGACACTGCTTTTGGTAAGGCTGATCAGAGGGGAACCGGAGATAAAGAGATTGAGGGAAATGCGGGAGCGCTCGTTTTTTCAGACAGCCGATTGTTTGCGTTTCCGGTAACCAGTTTCTATGGAACTTTCGCATATGTTACTTGTCCGCTGGCCGTCCGGAGGTTGGTTCGTGATCTGGAAGCTTCCAATATGAAGGATGTCAACATAAAGGCTTGTTTAGATATTGGGGAATTGGAACAAGAGTTGACTGATTCCCGTGCATGGATTACTACGGGGAGTGTATTGGCTGGCTCTGAACCTGAGGATGGAAAAGCAACCCAAAATCATTCGGCGTCTAATTGGGGGGAGGGATATCCATTTCGGATTTATCTCGATGAATTTGTATGCAGAGCTAGAAAGTCGGAGAAGCTCGATCTCTTGGCAGAATGGGCGAGTCAACAAATTTTCGAAGATGCATCTTCCCGCCGCATGTTTAAAGAGCGCTTTGTACTCGTTTCCGATGAGGATTTTCAGTATTTTGTAACCATGTGCTGTGAAGTAACACAACGAATTCGTATTTCACCCGACATGAAGGTGGTACAAAACGGGATGTTGTGGTCTGAGGAATATTTGCCGACGGAATCGATTTTGTACGGTATCGTCTGGTGTGACCGTCTGTACACCAAGATTGAAGGACTTACGGAACAGAGATTGTTAAGCAAGCTGTCCGGCACAAAAGTGATGCAAATTGGCGGTAATGTAACGGTAGGTAAAGGACGGGTGAGATTTCGTTTTTCTGGAGGGGAAGGCGTATGAAGTCGTACGAACACCGATATGCTGAAGTAGCCTTTCGGCACATCAGCGGCATTAAACAGGACTCGCCGGAAGCGATTGAATATTTCCGGCGAAGCCGTGAATTTCCGTCACTGCTGCTTCAGAACGGACTGCGGTTGGCTGTAGCCTTTTATCAGGCAAAGTCAGCTGGAGAAGCGTCCAAATCTGTTGATCAAGAGGCTTATGCAGCTTACTTGCGTTTTATGGCAGAAGCGCTCGGTCTTGAGCGATTAACAAGTGAGGCCCTCCCCAAGGATAGCGGACCATACCGATATTTATCCCGACGTGCACTGCATGCTGCAACGTGGTTCAAGCGTTACAGTGAAACGTTACTTCGGAAATCGGAATCAACATTTATTGTCCAATTAAAGGAGGGGTCACCGTGAATCTACATCAGATGTTGAACAAGTACAATGGAGCGGATGGAAATTCCGATCTTGAAAAGATAGTGAAGAACAAGCATACGGAGAAGAAAGGCGAGTATTACAACTGGATTGCGGGAAGTTATGGGGAATATTGGACGGATTCAAAGAGTTGGTTTGTTGAACTGTATCAGCGGCATTATTCGGAAATAGCAGGACGCTCTCTACCACCTTTCATCGTCTCCAGCGCATCACCTTGCATCATCGGGCTAGGCCAGCAAACTGTACTAGAAGCAGGACTAGCGGTACACAAGACTTATGGTGTGCCGTATATTCCTGGGACTGCACTCAAGGGGCTGGCCGCTCATTTCTGCCACAAGCATCTCGGAGCGGAGCAACGGTCTTTTCGGATGGACGGGGACAGCTATAAGGTGCTTTTCGGCAGCCAACAGGAAGCGGGTTATATTCGATTTTTTGATGCTTTGCCAACACCAGAGACGGTTCACAATGCTCTCTTGCCTGATGTAATGACGCCGCACCATCAAGCATACAACAGCTTGCCGGGAGATGGAGAGGATTCAAGGCAGCGCCGCTCAGAAGCCGAGTCTATGCTGGCGGAAGGTAGATCGAATGCACCTCGTGACGACGATTCGCCGGTTCCCGTGCCGTTTCTATCGGTAATGGCTGATTTCAAGATTATGCTGTCTTGTGATGCGGACCAGGAGGAAGCTGATGCTTGGCTGGATATCGCTAAATTAATCCTGGTCCAGGCTTTGGAGCAGGAAGGGATCGGCGGGAAGACGAATGCCGGATACGGAAGAATGTTCATGAAAACTGAGGAGGGGGCAGGAGAGGAATGAGTAAAAAAAATGAAAGCTCTGAGGAAAGAGGGAAGAAGGCGATTCGGCACATTGTAAACAACTATGCGGAGCTAGAGGAATCGATTGTTAGCCAGCTTTGTTTTCAGAGCCAGCATCCGGGAACGACGGGCGGCTTCCGAGAAGAAGTTTGGAAGAACATGTTCGAGCAGTTGATACCGAGGAAGTTTTCCATTGCTCGTTCCGTTTTTATCATTGATTCCGGTGGCCGGATATCTAACGAAGTCGATTTAGCTATTTATGACGAGCAGTATACTCCCTATATTTTTCGGCATGGTATCTTGAAATATATCCCCATTGAAGCGGTCTCCGTAGTGGTGGAATGTAAAAGTCAAAAACCGGAACCCAATGTATTGAAAGACTGGTTGGAAGGAATCAAGGAGCTTAAGACGTCCCCGAAGGCTGTGACCAGAATGAATCCTGCCGTTATTTTTGGCGAAAATCTTCAAGAAAAAAAACATACACAAACTTCAACACGTCCGGTTCGGGTACTGTGTCACACTAACGAATCTGAACTAAGTATCCCCGACGGTTTTGATATCATTATTCACCCTAGAGGGAAGCGCTTAAGTATTAAGCTGACATCCGAGCGGCAAGACTTGGAATATTGGTATGATGAATTAAACCATAGCGATGAAAAGTACAAGAAGTATGCTAAGGCATTTGATGGGTCTGAGCCTGGAGAGACAGGTGGAAAGCAGGCAATGGGGGCAGAAGAGAAAAAGAAATCGTATGATTTGCGGAATTATCGAGTCCATGTCAACCGAAATCGTAATAACGAGGAAAAAGAAGAGATCTCGTTGCTCTCGCTAACCTTTCAACTTAACCAGCTTCTGATGCTGATTAATAACCCAATGTTATTCCCTCATAAAGCTTATGTGGATATGTTTAATGAGAAATGTACGAAGGAATAGATCTTTAGGAATATGATTTGGGGGAAGTAGGAGGGCGCTCATCTTTTTAAAATTGGGGCTTATCCAATTAATAGACAAAGAAAAAGATAGTGTGCGATTTTATCAATTGGGTAACAACTATGGGTCCAAAGTGGAGCATACTGGTGCCAAGCCATCTTTTTCTAGTGGTGCGAACCCCAAGCACACATAAATTCCCTAGGAGGTTCGCACCCCGCGTCCTTAAAGGGTTTACAAGTGAAATTCGTGGAAATTGGACCTCTGTCAATAGATTGGACACATAAAATCGAGAGAATTACGCAGCCGGATGAAACATACGTTCGTATTGATTTGGAGTGAAATACCCTATAGAGGAGTGGATTCTTTTTCCATTATAGAAGC
>NZ_JBHSQV010000112.1:0-7467 GCF_042658665.1 Marinicrinis lubricantis | reverse complement strand
GCTTCTATAATGGAAAAAGAATCCACTCCTCTATAGGGTATTTCACTCCAAATCAATACGAACGTATGTTTCATCCGGCTGCGTAATTCTCTCGATTTTATGTGTCCAATCTATTGACAGAGGTCCAGGGAGCCGCATCGTCCTGTTTTATGGAATTGTGTTAAAGCTTTTTTGGTGGGAGGAACAATTTGTCTCATTGGACAATGTATTTCATGGTTTTATATGACCTATTTTGATTTTACAGAAAAAACTGTGGGAGATCCAACCGTTGCTACACTTATATTTATTTCTGTTTTGCTCACGGGATTAGGCCTGTACGATCATATCGGACGCTGGGCTGGGGCAGGCTCAGCAGTACCTGTAACCGGATTTGCCAATTCGATTGCTTCTGCAGCCATTGATTATAGAAGTGAAGGCTATGTTCTAGGTGTGGGCAGCAATATGTTTAAATTAGCAGGTCCCGTCATTGTATTCGGCGTGGTTTCCGCTTTTGTCATTGCATTAGTTAAAACCATATGGCTCACTTGGCTGCAAGGAGGAATGTAAGAGATGAGAAAAGGTAGAACCTGGACATTTCCGAATCGACCTGTTATTACTTCCTCTGCAGCTGTTGGAGGTCCGTTTGAGGCGAAAGGTGCTCTTGCGGCTGACTTTGATATTCTCCATGAGGATTTTTGGCTGGGTCAGGATAGTTTCGAAAAAGCGGAAAAGAAATTGTTGGAACAAGCTTGTGAAAAGGCGATTGATAAAGCAGGAATGAAAAAAGAGGACATACAGTTTTACCTAGCAGGTGATCTCATGAATCAGATTGTCACCTCGAGTTTTTCTGCGCGAACATTAGGCTCTCCCTATATTGGCTTGTTTGGTGCCTGCTCCACATCCATGGAAGGTTTGGCTTTAGCTGCACTTATGGTTGATGCGAGGCAAGCAGATTATGTTTTAGCAGGAACAGCAAGCCATAATGAAGCGGTAGAAAGACAATTTAGATACCCAACGGAATATGGAGGACAACTGCCTCCTACCGCTCAATGGACCGTTACCGGTGCTGGAGCAGGTATAGTAGTAAATCGAGGAATAGGTCCTGAGATTACTTCTGCAACGATGGGACGTATAGTAGATATGGGAATAACAGACCCATTTAATATGGGTGCGGCTATGGCTCCTGCGGCTGTGGATACCATTGAAGCTCATTTAAAGGATATGAATGTAGATGTGAATTATTATGACCTGATTCTAACAGGTGATTTAGGTCGAGTGGGGCACCGAATTTGTGCAGATTTGTTAAAAGAACATGGATTGGAAATACCACAGGATAGGCTTGGAGATTGCGGTTTAATGATTTATAAAGAGAATCAGCCTGTTGACGCAGGTGCAAGCGGCGCAGGTTGTTCAGCAACTGTGTTTTACGGACATATTTTAAAGGAAATGGCAAAAGGCAAATTGAATCGGGTCCTTATGGTAGCAACAGGTGCCTTGCTTTCCCCTATTACTTTTCAGCAGAAGGAAACGATCCCTTGCATTGCTCACGCTGTATCCATTGAAAGGACGGAAAACATATGATCTTTTTTTGGGCATTTGTAGTAGGCGGTTTAATCTGTGTAGCAGGACAGCTTCTGTTGGATAAGTTAAAGCTAACCCCAGCACATACCATCACAACTTTGGTCGTAGTCGGTGCCATTTTGGATGGTTTGGGTTTATATGAACCATTAATCGACTTTGCAGGTGCGGGGGCATCTGTTCCCATCACTAGCTTCGGTAATGCTTTAGTTCATGGTGCGATGGCTGAGGCCGAAAAGAATGGCCTAATTGGTGTCGTTACTGGCATTTTTGAAGTGACAAGTGCAGGAATTTCTGCGGCAATCATTTTCGGCTTCATTGCTTCCCTGATATTCCGATCAAAGGGTTAAATAGCAGCGGCTTACAAAAACTTCTAAATTTCACTAACATAAATACCTTTTATCAGGGCTAAAATAACAATGGTTCATATGGAGGTGAAAACACATGACAGTAGCAACTCAACTTCAGCAATGTATAGCAAGCGTGCAAAGTGCCGCTGCGAGTTTAAAAACTTTTTCTCTTGAAACTCAAGATCAACAAATGAAGCAGCAATTTCAACAATTAAGTCAAACCATGGATCAGGCCATGCAACAACTGCAACAGCGTCAGCAACAAATTGAGTTAGAAGAACCGCAATACAAGCAACAATAATTGCACCAGAGAGACTGTCCTAAGTGTTGGATAGTCTTCTTTTTTGTGTCGCAGGTCAACTGATGTTTGATCTTAAAACTGACTCTTTCTGCTGAAGACTTAGGCTCATTTCTAGTGATTTAGAAGGGAATTTTTGTCAGTGAAAATAAGCTGCCATTTTCCAGGGGATATGGAAATAAGGCAGCCTTATAAGGTATTTTATATATATGTTTCAAATCGCCAGAGCAGTTTAAATCACTATTTTTATTCATCTATAGGATCTGGATCATCTGCATCTGCTGGGTCTTCAACAGGATCTTCAGTATTAGGGTCCACATCATCTATAGGATCTGGATCAACTGCATCTGCTGGGTCTTCAACAGGATCTTCAATATTTGGACCAACATTATCTATATTGTCTGGATCAGTCACATCTGCTGGGTCTTCAACAGGATCTTCAGTATTATTACAACCCATTAAAATGACGGCAGATAGAAAAATTACCGTTACAATTTTAAGCCACTTCTTATTCATTTTTACCCCCCCTTCTAATTTGTTTATTTAATTCCTGTTTATTATCTCCTCACCACTTTCTTTTATTCCCATACAGATTCATTTGAATGTGCTAAGCAAGAAGTCATGACTTCTTGTTCGACAAGCAGCCCGGGCATTTGCGCAAATTGAGGTTGTTCCAGCCGACCACGGTCGAAGAAGAGATTATGATTCCCTGAAAGCATTTGGTTTTTAGAAGGATTCGAATTCGTGCAAGGTACGGTCACATCCGTGGATAGTGGGGAAAAACAAATTCGATATACGGATGCTCAAGGAAATGATGCCCGAATTCGTTTGACCTTTTAGTCGTGGCGGTCGGTAGCATTATTTGACCATTGGATTCCAATATACCGAATGGGGATTTTAAGTGTTTATTTGTTTTTTCTAGTGTAATAATTGATATTACAAAGTACATTTTTGGAGGACCCTATGGCATTTTCAATATTCTTTTCGATAACTGTAGTAATGTATATCTCCTATGGGGTGTCTAAGAAAAATGTCCATCATTTCGAAATGATCTTTATTTGGATGGTTGTTAATATTATCCATCATAATTTCATGACGATCTTCGCATTAAATATGGGAATGTTTGATTTTGGCGATCATCCAACTCATTATTGGACTATGGCACTTATGAGGGTGTTCCTAATCCCAGTGCTCATTATCTGGTCTATTATTTGTCCCCAAAAGATATCCTCATGTAATATCTGTGTTGGTTATCTTATTCACCGTTACTGTTGCTATTATGATGGATCATACCATCGCAACCCCGCCCTTGGATTTGTATGATATCAATGATCTTAAGAAATATGAATTGTTTGATGTAATCACGTATTTATGTACACCCCTTACGCTCTATTGTCCGTATATTTATATGACAAATTCAATCCAACCGGATTATATTTTACAGCTTATGTAATGATGTGGTCCCTTCTATCCGTTGGCTTTGAATGGTTAGCCGTTATTCTTAATGTCTTCAAGTTTAACGGCTGGACAATGCTTTATTCATTTTCGTTTTACTTATTTGCTACAACTCTGCATTTAAAATTCTTTCAGTTTATCTTGAGATATTTTAAAGAATCAAAGACACACAGCTTTCGATAAATATGACAAGAATCAAGTTTTATTGTTTAGGGCTTATATGAATGCCTTCACTGACTTGCCAATCGGCATAGAATATCTCGGTTTTATCGTTAAACCCATTAGAAGTTAATTCATTTTCTAACCATTGTTGGTCAAACCCACGTTCGTTTAAATTATCCCATAAAATTTCACCATCGATAATCAAGCTAATTGGGAGTTCTACTGGGCTTTCTGGGAGATTAAGATCTTGCTTGGTCGGTTTTTGATATTTGGACTTTAGTAATGTACTTATTTGACCATTAGGTTCCAGTATACCGTATTTGACTTCACGTACTGAAAAAATATTACTTTGTCGTAGTATACTCAATATTTGATTTACATCCAATTTGTTATTTTTAGCTATCTTTCGGTCAATGATACCATCACGAATGATAATCGCAGGATTGCCTACCAAAAGGGAACGAGTCGATTTCTTTTTCAAGGTTAGAAACTCTACACCCATCATAAGAAGCGTCCACAATCCGACAGCATATAAAAAATGAAAAATCCCCATCTGATTTTCATAAATGGTATTTCCTAATAAATCCCCTAGCACTAACACAAAAACTAAGTGAAATGGGGTTAACTGTAAGATGGATGTCCTGCCTGTTACTATAATGATAAAAAATAAGGTGACAAAACCTGCGACGACTTTGATCGTCAGTAAACCAATATGAATATCTTCCAAGATATTTCCCTCCCAATCGTACTTTTTCGAGTCTTTTTATTAATTATGGGAGAATGAATAAAAGGATATACATTAGGGGGAGTTCCTCTCATTAAGAATCAATACTTGAATTTTGAAGCGAATAAGCACGTATCAGAATGCACATCTTAACTGATAATACAAAGGAGGGGTTCATTTTTATGTGGATTCTTGGGCTGTGCATAGTGAATACAGTCTTTATGTTAATTGTAGCGGTTCGTGAGGTTCGTCGGCCGGCAAAGGCTTTAAATTGGTTAGCCATAGGGCTCATTTTACCTATTATCGGTTTCCTATTTTATCTCATGACTTCGAATCCAGTGCGTATTCCTCGAAAAAGACTAACTTCTCCGCAAAATGAGTTAGATACCTTACCTGATTCATTCAGCCGTTCAGCCTCGGTTATTGCTCACTCTTTGCGGCATTTGACTGTGCAGGGGCTTCGGGTAGGGCGTGTTCAAATGCTTACGAACGGCATTGAAACATACGAGAAACTCATTGAATCCTTACGGAACGCCCAAAAGACAATTGATCTTGAATACTACGTATACAAGGATGACCAAATTGGAAGGCGCATTACGGACTTGCTGGTTGAACAGGCAGATGTCGGTGTACGGATTCGCTTTATGAGAGACGGTTGGGGGAGCCGAAAATTTCCGCAATCACAGATCACTCGGATGACCGATGCCGGAATTAAATGTCGCACGATATTTCCATTGCGCTTCCCTTGGATTCTGTCCACTTTGACTTACCGGGATCATTGTAAGATTGTTGTGATCGACGGAAAGGAAGCTTTTACAGGTGGGATTAATATCGGGGATGAGTATACTGGATTGAAGCCGAACATAGGGTTCTGGCGCGATACCCATATGCGAATTGTAGGTGAAGCTGCAAATGATTTGCAAGTTGTTTTTAATGCACATTGGAAAATCGCTTCGCCGGAAAGAACAAAGATAAGCACTAAAACAAATGATATGCGAGAATCCATTCAGGATTCAAGGCATAAATCGCAGAACATCTCTCCATCCGGTAAGGCTACTACTATTTCCGATTGGTCGGCAGAATGGGGTCCTGAACTTAGCACAATAGATCACGCCGGAGCTGACAACGTACCGAGCACATCACAGGCCTTACATGAAGCGTACGTGCAGACGTTCGAAGGTAATCCTGGAATTCCTACTCAAGTTATCCGTGAGGCTTACTTCATTTGCCTGACACAAGCAACCCAGACCATTGACATTACCAACCCTTACTTTGTACCTGATGCAGATATTATCATGGCAATAAAGACAGCTGTGGAACGTGGTGTGCACGTAAGATTACTGGTTCCACGCCACGTAATTCCCAGAATCGTAGGACCTGCAAGCCGTACCTACTACGGAGAACTGCTAGAATCCGGAGTTCATATCTACATGTACGACAAAGGTATGCTGCACGCGAAACTGATGGTTATCGATGAGGAGATTTCAGAGGTGGGTTCCACAAACTATGATATAAGAAGTTATCGCCTAAATTACGAGGTATGTGAAATCTTGTATAGTGCTGATGTGGCACGGGAACTCACAGAGCAGTTCGAGAGGGATCTTACTGATTCTATACCATTAAGAATTGAAGATTTGTTGCAACGATCCCTAACCGAGCGCATTGTTGAACAGGGTGCACGCCTGCTTTCTCCATTATTATAAGTTGTGGCTTCCTGTTTTTTTGTTCTATCTTAAATCGAGATTTAACAGATGTTTGCTTCTAAAATATTTTTAATTTTTAAAAAGTCTAAGACCCGTGTTATAAGAACTTCCAACATCGGGTTTGTTTTTTCTTATTTACGATGAAAATTTATTACCAAAAAACGGTAATACTAAAAAGGCAGCTCAAAGAGTTTGAAATCAAAAATATCTGTTACCTTTTCATTTAAATATAGGGGTGATTTCAATAAATAATATTTCTGAAAATCTAAAGGAAATACGATTATTAGAAGATAAGCTGTATCTTTTAGAATTAAATAGTTGGCTAAAAAATGAGTTTTTAACTTGGGAATGGTGGATTCTCGTCGTTTTTTTAATTGTGCCTTGGGTTATATGGGTTAAACTTGTTAAACGAGACATTATTTTAGAAATCTTGCTATTTGGTACCATAATTATCTTGACAACAACCTTATTAGATGTAGTTGGTGCACAATACAGTTTTTGGGATTACCCCATTGCATTCCTACCTTTTATTCCTAGGGCCTTTCCTTTTGATTTTTCAATGGTACCTGTACATGTTGTTATATCAATATTTTAGAACATGGAAATCTTTTATTTTAGCCCAGATCATTATGGCACTAACATATGCCTATATAGGTGAACCCTTTTGCGAGTGGGTCAAACTTGTTAATTATTTAGAGTGGAGATACAGATATTCATTCATATATTACATCATTGTTGGAATTGTAACTCGAGCTTTAATACTAAAACTAGCCTCTTTATCTAAACCTCAAGATCTTACAACTAAGTAAAATTTAAATTGGAGGAAAAAACTTTGGAAGAAGTTAATATTGGTTTACTGACGATCAAAGTCATCGTTGGTTTTGCAACTTTATTTTTTATCATTATCATAACAGGCAGAACATCCATCTATCAGTTAACCCCGTTTCACTTAGTTTTTGTGTTAGTACTTGGAGATTTTTTAGGAAATACCATTTATGAAGATAAGGTAGGGATTTTTCATTTTTTATATGCCATCGGATTGTGGACGTTTCTTATGTTGGGAATAGAGTTTATGACTCTAAAAAATAAATCTGATGCTAGACTTTAAATTGGACACGGAGAACCGAGAGTGCGACAATAAAAGCATTCATAATCGAGGTGTCCGAAATGACGAAAAAGTACGACAAGGAATTCAAACTTCAAACCGTAAGACTCATC
>NZ_JBHSQV010000111.1:0-7441 GCF_042658665.1 Marinicrinis lubricantis | reverse complement strand
CACGAAGTCGCTTCAAAAGCAGGGAAAAAGCTTTCCACTCTGATTCAGTGTCAATTACAGCAATGGATCTCTGCTTTACCCAATTACATCAAGGCTTATCTGCCTATTCCAAGCTGCGAAAGTTGAGTCATCTAAGAATAAAATATCGGGATCATGCAGCATGGCCGCCCCTAGGTCCGCTCGCATTCTTTGGCCTAATGACAATTTGCGGACCGGTGTAAACCATATTTCATCTAAGCTGAGAAGCTCGGTCAACTGCTGGATTCTCAATTGCTTCTGCTTCGCTTCAATTCGGTACATTTCCGCTAAGATGTCATACGAATCCTTGACCGGCAAATCCCACCACAACTGACTGCGCTGTCCGAACACAACCCCGATCCGGCGGACAACTCGGCGCCTGTGCTTCTGGGGACTTTGACCTCCAATTCGCACCTCCCCTGAGCTGGGATGCAAAATGCCTGTCAGCATTTTGATCGTCGTCGATTTGCCTGCACCGTTGGGGCCGATATAACCGACGAAATCCCCTTCTGTGATGCTGAAGCTGATGTCTTGGACCGCTTCTTTGACACAATAGTCACGAGAAAATAACGTTCGAATTCCGGAGAAGCGCCCTTCCCGAACAACCGGAATTTTGAATTGCTTGTGCAGTTGATGGACCTCGATGAGAGATGATGACATGGATGATTCCTCCTAGCTTCCTGTACTTTGATACTTTGTTAATCCATAGCGCCAAAACCACAAGCTGAGTCCTAAGCAGATTATTGCGGCCAAAGCGACGACAAGCAAAACCCATGCACCGGCCTGATCGCGCAATATGTAAAGTGAAGGCACGTAGTTGACGAATCCAACGGGGATGGCGAATAGCAGAATCGATTTCAGCCAGTTCGGATACAGCACCAGTGGGTATTGGGCCGCGGTTCGTGCGGCGTCTTCTGTAATATTCTGAAGCTCGGTAATACGAGTAATCCAAAAGCCGACCGTTGCGGTTGCCAGTCCAATAGAGAAGAGGATGACGGCACCTGTCAGGATCACGAACATAGAAAGCGGAACAACCATCCAGTCCACCTGCCCTTGTCTCATCATTCCGGAGATGGCCCAGCCCAGCACAAAACCGCCCTGCAGCAGTTCACCCAGCATGATTCGAAAATTTTGCGACATCAGGGCCAGCATGACAGGGACCGGCCGAATGAGCAGCTGATCCAGCTCTCCGTTCACAAGATAACGCTCCAAATGATGTACGTCGCTTGCGAATGTACGATAGATGGTTTTGGATAGGGTCATGACTGCAAACAAATAACCAACCTCGTACAGTGTCCAACCTTTAATGGCCCCGAACTTGTTGAGCACGATGGCAACCATGAGAAAATCGGCAATCTGAATGAGTGCGGCGAGAACAGAGGCAAGGATGAAATTGAATTTATACTGCATACGGGAACGAATGCTCCCCTGAATTAATAGCTTATAAAGCCTGGCCCAATACATAAAGGATGACAGATTCATCCGCCCTGCACCTCCACCTTGCGCTTAAGAATGTGGGTCACTCCAATACAGAGTATGGTCATGACTGCACACCAACACAATGAACCGATGAGCAGTGCTCCTCCTTCAAAGCCAAGGTATATGCGGGTTGGCACATACAGCATAAACGGATACGGACTCATCCAGCTCACCTTCTGCAGCCAATCTGGAAGCCATTCCAGTGGAATAAAGAAGCCGGCGAGAAGCATCATCAGTGCGTGATTGCACCAGTACAGCCAACTCGATTCGGTGGTCCATAGGGCGCTGGCACCGATTAAATAATGGATGCAGATGGCAATATAAGCTGCGCAGCCTAAACCGATGAAACAATAGATGATTTGGGAAATCTGTGTTGGAACTTGAAGTGAAAATACAAAGGTATAAAGGAGGTAAATCGGAATGGATTTGTAGATGAATTGGTAAGCAATTTGTCCCCATTCCCGGGACATCAGGTGGGTGAATAGATGAATCGGTCGCATGAGGTCCAGTGCGATTTGTCCGGTTCTGACGGACTCAGGGATGCCAAGACCGTTCGTAAGAAATCCGGATATCCATAACGACGCTTGGGTAAATGCGATATAGCTGACCATTCCTTGCAGACCGTAATCACCGAGGGAGCGGTTTTCCCCGATGCCGATCCAAATGCAGGCGTACATATAACCGAACAGGGCACTTGCAATATTATGTACCATATGTGCGCCGCGGTAGTGAAGATTGCGTGCGTACGCTTTTGAAGCCAAAACGAAATAAAGCATTTTTTACACCTCCGATAAGTTCAGATACATACATCAAACTTCAGTCAAGGTGAAACGCGAGAGACGATTTCCATCATAGCAAAAGTGAATGGGTCAGGCAAGCGTTTTCTTCTCAGGCCATTAGACTCAGTAAAGAGGAAATAGCAATTGGATGAAGAAAAGAAAAGAAATCATTTCTTTGAACAATACGGTAACTCCGTGAATAGGAGGAGATTTATTTGGCTCAGAAGAAGATCGTCATCGGAATGGATGGAGGAGGGAGCCAAACCCGTGCCGCCGCAGCCGATTTAGAAGGCAATATTATTGCTTATGTGGAAGCAGGCGGAGCCAACCCCCATCATAATCAAGAGGCCAAGCAAAACATTAGACAGGCGATCAAGGACTGCATAGCCCAAGCGCGGTGTCATGAACAGGATGTTGCTGCGCTGGCCGCAGGATTAGCAGGCATTGATCAGGAGTCTGACTATACGTGGGCACAAGATTTTATTCGTTTGCCAGGCTTGTCAGGGGAGAAAATGGCGGTCAGTGATGCAAGAGCGGCACAGATCGGCGCGTTGAATGGCGAACCGGGGATCATTGCGATTTCCGGTACAGGCTCGGTAGTCTACGGAGTCAATGAAGCAGGCAAGGAACTGAGAAATTATGATTTTCATCAATATGCGGCATCGGCAGCAAGACATCTGTCCTATGAAGCCGTCTTTCGTGTGATCGCTGGAGCATATACGCAAAAGGAGCTTCCGTTGGTGGAGCAAATTTTAGCATTTTGGAAAGTACAAAATGTAAGTGAACTCGCTCAATTGGGAGCTAAGGGGTTCTTAGAGGAACGGACCGAGCGCAATCGGCAGTTTGGAGCTATGGCACCCATCATAACGGCTGCTGCGGAAGAAGGATATCCGCTTGCCCGGAGTGTATGCGATGTCGCCGCGGAAGCGGCGGCCGTTGCCATAAAGCTGGTGGGTTCGAATTTCAGATCCGAACGTATCGCTGTATCATTTATTGGCAGCGTCCTGAGGACACCGTACATGTATGGCGCAGTCCAGCGTTTTCTAGAGGAGGGAGAACAGCAGGTTCAAGTATATGAGATCAAGGAGCCTGCGTTTACACCCGTGATTGGGGCATTATTCCTTGCTTACGAACAGCTGCAAATGGAAGTTACCGATGCGATGAAAGCTCGCCTTGCCACAAATCCTTTATCGAAGTATTAAGCGCATACGATATCCTTATCAAAACATGGGCTCTCTAGCAGGGCCTATGTTTTTTTGGTTAGAATCGGGTGTCATGTATGCCAATTAGAAACCGTGAATTATGATATGATAGAAATATGCAGCACGAAAGCAGTAAAAGGGAAGAAGGAAAATGAAATGGCTTTTGGTTTGACGCGAGAGAAATTGACGGATTGGAAAAACAAAGTAAACAGAGGCGAGATTGCCTTTTTAACACATTATTGGCTCGATCCGAGGTTTCCTGATGTTCGCACTGTCACGAAGGTAGGCTGCTCGGATATCCAGCGTCTTATGGCATGGTGTGGGCAATACGGTTTGCCTTCGAAATATATTCATCATCGAGAATCGTTTCCGCATTTTGATCTAATAGGACCGAAGCAGAAGGAGATCCTGCAAATGGAAGGGCAATGGGAGCAAATTGATCGCTTTTTGAAGGAGAAAGGAGGAAAAAAAGATGATCACGACGAAGCTTTGGATATCAAATCGATGGGTTGAAGCCGACAGAACTGTGGAGCTTCGTAACCCGCATACGAAAGAACTCTTGGCTCATATAGGCTACGCCTCTCCAGAACAAGCCGCGAAAGCGATCGAAGCTGCTGCAGATGCGTTTGCTTCGTTTCGAACCTTGCAAGCTTATGAACGTGCGCAAATTCTAAGCAGGGCAGCGGATATATTGTTATCACGGAGGGAAGAAGCGGCAGAGTTGATCGTGAAGGAAGCGGCCAAGCCTATTCAAGCCGCTAGAGCTGAGCTTGATCGAACGATTGTAACGTACCGATTTGCAGCGGATGCAGCGAAACAGCTGAGCAGTGAAACGGTACAGATGGACGCGGCACCGCGGGGTGAGAATCGACATGCGTATATGCGCCGCCAACCTATTGGTGTTGTTAGTGCGATTACCCCCTTCAATTTCCCGTTTAATCTTGTCGCTCATAAAGTGGGTCCAGCGATCGCCGGAGGAAATACCATTGTGCTGAAACCCGCGGAGAAAACGCCGTTATCGGCATTATTTTTGGCTGAAGTTTTCAAGGAAGCAGGTCTGCCCGCAGGTGTACTGCAGATCATTCCTGGAGATGGCAGGGAGTTAAGTGACGTATTGACTCGTCATAATCAGGTGTCCTACGTTACATTTACAGGAAGTCCGCGTGTTGGAAAAGTCATCCGAGCGAATGCCGGTTTACGAAAGGTGACCCTGGAGCTGGGATCCAACTCGCCGCTGCTTATCGACGAAGGATTCTCAGAAAAGGAACTGCAATGGATCGCAGAACAGTCGGCAGTTGGCGCTTTTACCTACAATGGTCAGGTGTGTATTTCGATTCAGCGCATCTATGTCCATTCCAGCTTATATGAATCTTTTGTCCGGCGATTGACGGAGAAGGCAAATCAGCTGCGGATCGGGGATCCGATGGATGAAGAGACAGATATCACTGCGCTTATTGATACCAACGCATGTAACCGATTGGAGCAGTGGGTGAGTGAAGCGAAGCAGGCTGGGGCGAATATACGCTGCGGGGGAACTTTTATGGGACAGATTATGCAGCCCACGGTGCTGACAGATGTTCCTTCATCCGCCAACATTCATTGTGAAGAAGTGTTCGGTCCTGTCGTAACGATTACCTCTTTTGATTCGTGGGAGGAAGCGATTCGGCTTGCTAACGATTCCAAATACGGATTGAATGCAGGTGCATTTACGAAAAATATCGAGCATGCATTTGCCGCAGTCGAACAATTGGAATCAGGAGCAGTCCTGATTAATGATATACCCACCTTCCGTCTTGACCATATGCCATACGGCGGTGTAAAGCAAAGTGGTGTTGGAAGAGAAGGAATTCGTTACGCGATGGAGGAGATGACGGAATTGAAACTCGTCAGCTTCCGCACCAAGTTGTTTGAAGATTAAGGTGTACACATGAAACAGGTATTGTTACAATACATTGTATTGTAGCCTAAGATCATATACAGCATTGGATTGAAACCATACATGAACCAATCAAACCATGAGAAAGGATTGGATTGTAATGGCCAAGATCGAAAGCCCCGTCATCACCCAAATTGGAATTATCGTACGTGACATTGAACAAACCTCTGAAGCCTATGCTCAATTTTTCGGCATCGAGAAACCGAAATGGATGCGGACAGATCCGCTTGAACAGACAGAAATGAGGTATAAAGGCCAGCCTTCAGAAGCGAGGGCTAAGCTTGCATTCTTTGATATGGGATCAGTTCAATTAGAATTGATCGAACCGGATGAGCATCCCAGCACATGGCGGGAATTCCTTGATACGCACGGTGAAGGCGTGCATCATATTGCCTTCCAGATTAACGGAATGAAGAAAATGCTGAATCTACTTGAAGAAGGGAATATGCCCCTGATTCAAAAAGGCGAATATACGGGCGGCCGATACGCTTACGTAGACACGCTGAAGGATTTAAAGGTTATCCTGGAATTACTGGAGAACGATCCTAAATTATAGATCGAAGTAAACGCTGCAGCAATTGCTCCAAGGAGAAAGGACCTGTTATCAGTCGATAACAGGTCCTTTTTCTAAAAATAAATATCGAAGCACCCAGAAGTGCTGTCTAACTGATTTTTTTCTCCCTGCGGTAAATATCGATTCCGCGCAGGAACAATATTTTAAGAATGGCATACACGGGAACGACGATAATCATCCCCATGATGCCTAAGATGGCTCCGCCGCCGACAACCAGAATAATAATCGTCAAAGGATGCATATTCAGTGATTTTCCAATGATTTTCGGCGTAATTAAATTTCCTTCAATCTGATTGCTAAGAAGTAAAATGATACACACTTCAATCGCAGCGAGCGGAGAAACGGTTAACGCCACGATGACGGTCGGAACCCCGGCAATAAAAGGACCCAGATAAGGAATAATGTTCGTGATGGCCGCTACTCCTGCTAAGATCATGGCGTAAGGCAGTCCAATCAACAAATATCCGCAATATACTAAAACTCCGACAATGACAGAGGTAACAATTTTACCTTGTATGAACGAATAGATGGCTGTATCAATTTCTTGAAAAGTCAATTTTGCATCTTTGTGGAGGCGTTTGGGAAATAACCGCAGCAGCATCGATTCAAACTTATGTCCATCCTTAAGCATGTAAAAGACGATGAATGGTACAAGCGCGATCAGCAGGAAAAAGTTCGCCGCGGCTTCAATGACGGCGGTCACACTGCCCATCACGTTGTTCAAGATTTGGCTGAACATATCTGTTGCTCGTGCCGTCAATTCTTCTAAGTTGAAGTGCTCCTGCTCATTAAAATTGGAGAGCCATTGGGCATCTTGCACCGATTCAAGCCATTTCTGTACACTACGAATAATGGACGGGAAGTTCTCAACCAGACTAACAGCTTGTTCCCGAATGGGAGTCCATAAAACCTGGAAACCCAGAAACAACAGTCCGGCCGCAACAATATAGACGATCAAAATGGAGAATACGATCGGAATTTTCTTCGTCATCCATTTCACTGCGGGTCTCATCATATAGTAGATGATTCCGGACAGAAGGAGAGGCGTGAAAATTGCTCCGAGCACGGCTTTAACCGGGTTGAAAATATAATCAACGAGTGAAGCCAAGTAAGCGATCAACAATAATAATACGATGGCATAGCCTATACGAAACCATTTGCCTTGGGGCATCTTTTCACCTCAATAAATAATATCAATTTACAGTTTTCATGTAGATAAGCTTACCAATTTATCGATCGAAAGACAAAACATATTCAGGAATGTATGTAACGTTGTACTTCTTTTATAAAATTGTAAAAGTGAGGAACTTCACACCCATCATTTCGTATATGAGCATTTTGCAGAAACCTGAGCCCTTGTTACAGAAGGATTTTCAGAGATAAAAAAGGGACTTCACCCCAATTTGGAGAAGTTTTCAAGTGACCAAACCCAAAAACTCCGAGAGGAAGTGAA
>NZ_JBHSQV010000110.1:0-6846 GCF_042658665.1 Marinicrinis lubricantis | reverse complement strand
TTCTAATTTCAATTCATTTGAATACGTATTATTTTTTCTCGACATAGAAAAATCCCCTTTAAGTAAAATGTTATCTACAGCGTACTGTAGGTTTTTTAACATTGTCTACTTAAAGGGGATAATATCATTTCAGCTTGGGATAGGCTTTTTTTTCATATCAGCGTAGACGTCATATGTTAAAATAGAAAAGCATCTTTAAGTACAAGGAGAAATCGACTATGAAGCCAAAGCTAATCTTCTTTTCTATCCTGAGTCTGCTTGTGCTTTCTGCCTGTGGAAGCAACCCAGGGGAGCAAACCGAAGTACATCATGACATACATACTTCTGCCGGTTCGACTGAACGTATGATACAAATGCCCAATGGCGATATCCGAGAAACTACCGCATCTGTTAAGCAATTACCTTCATTCTTAGATGTGGCCGATGAGCAAATGAAGGCCATTTACCAGCTTGCCGCTAACCATGCCGAAATTCTGCAATGGATTCCGTGCTATTGTGGATGCGGTGAGGCTGCTGGCCATCGCAGCAACTTGAATTGTTTTGTCGCCAGTAAGGAGGAAAATGTAACGCTCATTTGGGATGATCATGGTACACGTTGTCAGGTCTGCCTAGAAACAGCGCTCATTTCAGTTCAATTAGCTGAAAGTGGAAAATCTATCGAAGAAATTCGCAGCCAAATCGAACAAACCTATTCGAGTGGGTTCGCCGCTCCTACACCAACACCTTTGCCGCAATAATCTAAAGGGATGCTTCCAAAAAGCATCCCTTTAGTTTATACGATGTTTCGATTTGACTTTGAGCCGGAACCCACATCCAACTATTTATACTTTTTCCAATCCAGATCACTATTTTTCAATAAATACTCGAAATCGTTCTCCAACCTTTTTTGCTCCGCTATCCGCGCTTCTTCTGCTTCTTTTCGTCGCTGTTCCCTTCGCGTCTCTTCTTCCGCTTTCAGTTGAGCAGCCTGCGCTTTCAACTCCTCCAGTACACCAGGACGTAACATGTCCTTCAGTGTAGCTGGCTTATCCTGGGAAATCGGAGAAGCATGTCGATGTGCGGCTTTCTTTTTCTTTGCCATCTGAATCACCTCTTTTCATTCATCCTGTTCTTCCACGGTTTGGGCATTGGATGGATTGCTTCAAGCCAAAACTATTCCTTTGTGTAACGGCGACGATATTTATTCAATATCTTTTGTATGCTTTCGATTTGCAGGGCTGAAAGTTCTTTTGATATTTCATCCTCTTGCAAAATCGAACCAAGCTGTTGAAACCCGTTCTCAAGTTCATCCCGAAGTACGGCGAAATTCATCGCATATTGTTCCTCGGTTAATGCAGTTCGCTGAACAGAAACATCCGAAGGTTCGTCTTGTCGGACTTCAACGGGCGTAAACGACTTACCTGAACAGCCTGTCGTCCATCCTGCCATCATAAGACTGCTGAGGATGACCATTATCCATCGTTTCAGAGAAAATTCCCTACCGGTCGCTTCATTTCTCATTGCAACTATCATATTACCATGACTACTCCGTGGTTTCCATGGAATGAACCCACCCCTAACTGAGGTTTTAAATGTTGAGCAACTCCTAAGTTTTCAATCCAAACTGTTTCGTAAGTCTAACTTTCTACTGGCATCTTTTTATCTCATTTTCGAAAACCCATTCACTTTTAAGTGCTTAAGTAAGGTTAACTATCCAAATCAATTTCATAATACCTTCAGCAGCTTTAATCAAGACTTGTTGTATCAAACGATTCAATCGATCCATATGTCGTTACAAATTCGGTATTTAGATCATTTATGAAATGGATTGATCTGTTGTGGTAAAAAAAATCATCCGCGATATTTCATCGCGAATGATCATGGAATTGAAAAGTATTAAGAAACCGTAAGCTGTATCTGCATTACCCTTCGAGGAGCAGAGATTCTGGATCTTCGAGAAGCTCTTTCACTTTTACCAAGAACCCAACAGCCTCTGCGCCGTCTACGATTCGATGGTCATAAGATAATGCGATATACATCATTGGACGGTTCTCCATGCGCTCAGCATCGATCGCAACAGGTCTCAGCTGAATTTTATGCATTCCCAAGATTCCGACTTGAGGAGCATTCAAAATTGGAGTAGATAATAGAGAACCGAATACTCCGCCGTTCGTGATCGTGAACGTACCGCCCTGCAGCTCTGCTAAGGACAATGTATTAGATCTTGCCTTATTGGCCAGCGTCAAGATCTCTTTCTCAATTTCTGCAAATCCCAGCTTATTCGCGTCCCGTACTACCGGAACGACGAGACCTTCTTTCGCAGATACTGCAATTCCAATGTCATAAAATTTCTTAACAAGAATATCGTCCCCGTCAATTTCGGCATTAAGCAGTGGATATGTTTTCAACGCACCGACGACTGCCTTTGTGAAGAAGGACATGAAGCCTAGATTTACATCGTATTTTTCCTTGAATGCATCTTTGCGGCGCTTACGGACATCAAGAATCGCAGTCATATCGACTTCGTTAAATGTCGTTAGCATGGCAGCAGTGTGTTGCGCTTGGACCAAACGATTCGCAATCGTTTGACGACGTCTGGACATGCGACGGCGTTCTACAGGCTTGGCACTTGCCTCAGAGCTAGTTTCGAAAATAATACCTTGCTGAGGTGCGCTTGGTACAGGACTTGGCGCAGAAGAAACTGCAGCTGCATGAGATTTAACATCTTCTTGATTCACTCTGCCGAAAGGATCTCTAGAAGGAACTTCTCTGAGATCAATCCCTTTCTCACGAGCGTATTTTCTGGCTGCCGGTGTAGCCAACACATCCGAGGATACAACTGCAGCCGGAGCCGCAGGACTCGTCGCCGGCTGCTCAGCAGGAACAGAAGGTGCCTCTGCGGCAGATTGTTTCTCCGTAATGATTTGCGGAGCAGCAGCTGTATCTGCTGCTCCAATAACCGCAATGACTTCTCCAACTAATACGTTATCTCCTTCAGCGCGAACCAGCTTCTGTACGACTCCGCTCTCTTCCGCACTGATTTCCAAATTCACCTTATCTGTTTCAAGCTCAGCGAGCACATCTCCCTGATTTACGGAATCTCCTTCCTTAACAATCCATTTCACCAATGTGCCTTCAGATATCGATTCTCCCAATTCTGGTACTTTGATTTCAGCCATTGCCGCTTCCTCCCCTATGAATTAGTTACGAACGAATTGTGCTTTAAGGCTGATGTCAAGATGAGCTGCTGCTCCATACTATGAACATCTGAAAATCCGGTTGCTGTACTGGATCGCTCAGGTCGACCTACATAGAATACATTCGCTCCATCGGGAGCTACAGAACGAAGACGCGGTTCCATATAACTCCATGCACCCATATTTTTCGGTTCTTCCTGTACCCACACAATTTCTCTAGTTTGTTTATATCGTTTTAAAACTTCTCTAATTTCCTCTTCCGGGAACGGATACAGCTGCTCTACTCGAATAATGTGCAGCCAATCCCACGATTTTTCTTGATCTGACTCAATCTCGGCTTCAAGATCCAAAGCCACTTTTCCGCTGCACAAGACAATCCGTTCAACCTTTTCCGGTTTCGAACCAAGCAGCGGTTCTTCCAACACCGGACGGAATGCACCTTCGCTGAATTCAGAAGCGTCAGATGCTGAACGCGGATTACGAATCAAGCTCTTCGGAGACATCATCACCAATGGACGAGCATGCTCCGTTCCACCGATCGAAGCTTGGCGTCTGAGCAGATGGAAGTATTGAGACGCGGTTGTTAAATTTGCGACCATCCAGTTGTCCTCGGCAGAAAGCTGCAAAAATCTTTCGAGTCTGGCACTGGAATGCTCTGGCCCCTGACCTTCATATCCATGAGGGAGCAGCATTACTAAACTAGAATTTTGATGCCATTTCGCTCGGCCTGCTGAAATAAATTGGTCAAAAATGACCTGAGCCGCATTAGCAAAATCACCGAACTGTGCTTCCCAGATGACAAGCGTCTCCGGAGCGAAAACGTTATATCCATATTCGTAGCCGAGCACGGATTCCTCAGACAGCGGGCTGTTATGGATTGCAAAGGAAGCCTTCGCTTGAGGCAGCCTGTGCAGCGGCGAATATTTTTTGCCCGTTTCGTAATCGTGCAGCATGAGATGACGGTGAGCGAATGTTCCACGCTCAGAATCCTGACCGCTGATGCGAATTGGCGTACCATCGGCTAAAATGGTCGCAAAGGCGAGTGCCTCTCCGAGTGCCCAATCCACTTTCTCACCCGGCTCCAATGCGGTCGCACGGCGCTGCAAAATCCGCTGCAGCTTCGGATAAACCTTGAAGGAATCAGGGTATTTAAGCATATTCGTATTGATTTCTTTCAGCGTATTTGCGGATACAGACGTCGTAATCTTCAATGGTTGGATTGATGCTTTCCCCTTGCTCTTCTTACCCCGACTTTCCCGATCCTGTGCTTCTTTCATCTGCTCATATGCAGATTGAAGCTTTTGCGTGACAGCATCGTTCAATTGCTTCCATTTCTCTTCAGTAATGATCCCCTGGCGCTTCAATTGATCGGAATACAGCACATCAACTGTAGGATGTTTCTTTACTTTGCTGTACACCAGCGGTTGCGTAGCTTCTGGATCATCCATCTCGTTGTGCCCATGTCTGCGATATCCGATTAAATCAATCAGGAAATCTTTCTTGAAGGTATTACGGTATGCACAAGCCATTCTTACAGCCGTGATGCAAGCTTCCGGATCATCCGCATTAACATGGACAATCGGGATTTCAAAACCTTTGGCTAAATCGCTCGCATAATGTGTAGACCGAGAATCTTCACTATTCGTGGTAAACCCAAGCCGGTTGTTAACGATGATATGAATCGTACCACCGTTTTGATAGCCGTTAAGTTTATTGAAGTTTAATGTCTCGGCGACAACGCCTTCTCCCGGAAACGCCGCGTCACCATGCATTATGACGGTAGCAGCCTTATTAATGTCCTGCTTAGGAAATCCGGCATGCTTGCGATCTTCTTGCGCTGCTCTAGTGAATCCTTCAACAATTGGATTGACATATTCCAAGTGGCTCGGGTTATTCGCAAGAACGACCCTGGTCTCAATTGCCTCGCCATGCTTAACAGAGCGATTAGCACCAAGATGGTACTTCACATCGCCCGTCCAGCCAATTCCCATCGATCCTTCGGAAAGACCGAATTCTTTATTCGGTGAATGGTGGAACTCTGAAAAGATCGCATCATATGGCTTATCTAGCACATGAGCAAGAACATTCAAGCGTCCGCGGTGTGCCATACCCATTAAAATATATTCAGCGCCGCCATTGCCCAGCAGACGCACAATTTCATCCAGCATCGGAACTAAAACATCATTTCCCTCAATCGAAAATCGCTTTTGTCCAGCAAAAGTACGATGAAGAAACTGTTCGAATTGCTCTACTTCAATCAATCTATTTAATAATGCCACTCTTTCCTCGGCGGTTAGCGATGCCGGCCATTCAGAGGACTCTGCGTAAAGATTCAACCAATCCCGCTCTTTGTCATCATGCACATGACTAAATTCATAAGCGATCGTACGAGTGTAAATTTGCCGTAACCGCTGCACTACATCCCAGCCTGTGCGAACATCAGAAGGCGTGTTCTCCCACAATAAGGATGCTGGCATAGCTTCGAGGTCTGCTTTACTCAGCTTGTAGGTTTCCGGATTGAACAGATACGTATCCGTCTTAGGTGAAAGACCGAGTGGATCGATATCTGCTTTCAGATGACCATACGTCCGAATATTGTTGATCAGCTTCACCGCATCCACAACCTTCTTTAATATGCGGCTGTCAAGTGCGGCGGTTGGTGCTTTGACCTCTGCATATGTTTGAGGCTGAGAAGAACCTGCGGCTTCAGGTGAACTCGGTTGGCCATAACGCGCGAACAATTCCCTGAAAGCCGGTTCAACGGACTCGGGGTCGTTTGCAAATTTCTCATACTGCTCTTGAATATAACCTAAGTTTGGACCGTAGTAATTGGCCCAGATCCAACGCTTATGTGCGTCTTCAGCGGACATGATGATTTCCTCCTATACTCATTTTGCAAAGATGGCTGCTCATATTGCAGGAAAAAGCCAGCTTTAACCGTAAGTGAGTTCATGGTTCTGACTCTAAACTATACCATAATTGTCCATCCAACCTAAAATATCACATGTGTGCGTTTACAATATGCGTTTATATGACATTTTTCGTACACTTTGGTGTCTAAATTGTAAAAGCCTTTGCTTAGCTCTATTGTGTTATTAATTTTATCTGGAATCAATTCAATTTTCCGATGAAACCGTTCTCGATTTTAGTTTGAAAACGTTTCTCATTTCATAATTATGGTCTATTTTCCGTTTATTTATCCAGTTTTTCGTTTGAATCTGGCAGTCAAGTGGCCGGGTTTTCAAGGTACTCTTTCCTCCTCTTCCCCCGCCATGAATGTTTACACACAACCTTTTTCATAGCCTTGAGAATTTTTATTCTTTCAAGAATATTGATTCATCCCTACCCGTAGTCAACTGCCATAAATCGACAAGTCTGACTCGCCTCCTACATTAAAATATGAACAGCGAATCTCTGCTGCACTTTGCCCATTTTCATTCACACTTCAAATTGTGCGAAATATTCATTCTTCTTCAGCACAATTTTTGTTACATTATGCTGCTCATCTCCTCACTGCGATATGAAATATTGTTATACTATTTGTATATGAGCATTTTGCATAATTCCGTTTTTGAGAAATACGCAACAGAATTCCAGGTCCAGTTGAACCCCTATTTCGACTTAGTTGACTTGAATGGCAAAAAATGGGCAGACCTGCAGAATTTCTGGT
>NZ_JBHSQV010000109.1:0-6232 GCF_042658665.1 Marinicrinis lubricantis | reverse complement strand
CATTTTGAGTCCTCCTTGGGTATTAATTAAGGGTCCTTTTTGCTTCGAAGCTTTGGACACCTCGTATCATACCAAGGGGGCTTTTTTTGTTCAAACCTCAAATTTCTTCATTACAGGAATGCTCCTTCTATAGTAAAGCGAATCTTTCCCCTCCGTATACCCGTGACAATTTATTTCTTCTGGTTTATCTAACGAATCAATATATATTCTCCAAGCCTTGATTTTATTGTAAAGGTAACCAATGAGCTTTCCACACTCCATTTTCTTTAACCAATTGAAACACTTTAGATGAAATTTCACCATTATAAATATGCTCTATCCTCGCCTCATTGCCATTATTATAAATTTGCTCTAACCGAACCAGGTTATTTTCCAATTCCTCTAAAAACATTTTACGGGCAGCAGTATTTGACTTCGCTTCTTCTATAAACTTATCTTTAGGTGGAATAACATATTTTTCTTCGTCCTGAACATGGAGGTAATATAATGTTTCATAATCCTTAGCCTTAAATTCTGTATAATAATACAACCGCACAATATCTATTGGCTCAATACCGTTAAGAGCTTCATTTGATTTAGTTTTGGAAAATTGTTGGTAAACACTTAAAAGATGCTCAGATAATTCGAATATACTAGTTGTAGAAGGAGATATACCATTTTGAAATGATTTACTTAATTTCCCATGTTTGATTTCTTTACCATTAATATCAGTACCTATTACAATTTCACTTAATTCATCTGCTAATTTTTGGCTTCTTTCTTTATCCATAATTCCAGCCAATGGTTGATAAGTATAACTATCTACTATTTCAGGCAATTGAAAGTTTTCAAATTTATTCCAATCATTACGCTGTAATGTATCATTTAAAACAAGTATCTCGGCAATATTTCTTTTAGTTCCCTTTGTTATATACATGATTGTTATAACTTTATAACGGTCTGACTCTTTTTGTGGCAAATGTTTAATACCATCCAGAATAATTTTGGTTTCTAACTGAATAAAATCTTCTCTTAGAGAATGTGCTTCATCTAATACTTGTAACTCAATTACTGCACTACCTTCCTTTTCTTGTGTTGAAATTATTGTATAATCTGTCATTTTATCTATTTCCTTATACAATTCACTTTCACTTGTTGGGTTTGTTAATCCGATTAAACCAATACCGAAAACTAATAAAATAGTTACGATAGTCCATTTTATTGATTTCTTTTTAAATAAAGCTATCATGTTAATCCTTCTCTTCAGCTGAGACTTATTTCCCGAAAAGTTTGCAACACCTGGTGTCGACGGGGACCGTGAATAATTTTCGAGGAGCTTAATAATGGTGTAACCATAATGTGTTGATTCATTCGGATTGATAAATGAAAGTGCCAATGCATCGCAAGCCATTTCCTGGTCCTCACGCATGCGAAAACAGCCATACCACAGGATAGGGTTAAACCAGTGTAGGATTAATAAACTTGTCATGAGCCAATTAACAGGTATATCTTTGCGTTTAAAATGCGCCAATTCATGGAAAAAAATATAGGTTAATTCTTTATTTGTAAATGTATGAAGAGTGTCCTCAGGTAATAAAAGCCGCGGGTGTATGCTGCCATAAAGAGTAGGACTATTAATTACATTTGTCTTGATTAAAGAAATGTTTTTCCGAACGTGCATGGAATGTTTACATTGGTCAAATAACTGAAGAATTCTCCGGTCAGAAATTAAAGCTCCTGAATTCACTTTCCTTACGAAATTTCTATGGCTTACAAAAATATACATAAATAGGAATATTATACCTAAGACCCAAGCAAGCATAATGAATGAAATCCATGAGACCGTTTGATTTTCACTGGCGACCTCCTGATGTTTCGATTGCCCGAAATAAGATGTTTCAGTTACGTTTTCTAAATTATTAGTGGATAAAATAGGGTCCGTAACTTCGTAAGAAGAATTCTCACTAAATGTACTTTGTTGATCCCCTTCTATTAAGGGAGTCTCTAGATTAACTAAATTAAATACGCTGAATGAACTTTCAGGTGTCCACGGTAATATAAGTCTGATAATCACCAAAATCCATAACAAATAATGCCATCTGATATTAAGTTTATCTTTTAATAAAAACTTGGCCAGTAAGATCAATCCGACCATGACACTTGCCATCGCTGATGTGGTTAATACCCATTGAAAAATCTGGTTAAGGATGATTACCACCTGTTCCATTTCATCCTTCCTTTCCAATTACTTTAAGTTGTTTCTAGTTGGCTTTGTTTTACAGCTAATGCAGCTTTCATGCTTATTATCTTTGCCTTCATTCGTTGGGAATTTTCCGGTGATACAAAAAAATCATTTTCTTGACTTAATTGAAGCAATGAACTTAACGTCGCTTGAACGGCATCTTCTTCTTTTTCAAGCAGATAGGAAGCTACTTGGTAGCAGAAAAGCTCATATTTCCTAAGAACCGCAATTTTTAGTTGTAATTCCATGATTGCGACTTTATTTAGCCTTTTCATTAAGTATGCTTTTTAATTCCTCGATATCCTCAGGGGATAATTTTTCTTCCCGTAAGAAGTTCACTAAAAATGGTTTCATGGCCCCCCCATAAAGCCGTTTTAAAAATGACTGGGTTTCCGCTCTTAGACACTCTTCTTCAGCCACTAATGGATAATAAGAATAGAATTTTCCCTTTTGATTAACACCCAGAGCCTTTTTTTCTACTAACCTGTTGATCAGTGTTCTGATCGTTTTGGGTTTCCAATCGGTATTGCCCTCTAAGGCATCGATCACCTCGTTCGCCGTTAACGGTGATTTCGACCAGATTACTTTCATGACTTCCCATTCCGCATCAGAGATTCTTGGGATATCCACCATAACCGTTCCTCCCACAGATTACATTTGTGATACAGTTATAATATTACGTTTGTGATCTATAGTTGTCAATAAAATCGATAAATTTTTTTGTTGAAAAAATGAAAAAATGATTGGTAACATTCAGTGCTACGCATTTCAAGTGTATTATTCCACCTAAATTCCATTAGGTTATTGAATAGCGTCAAAAGGTAACTTCTTATTTTGACCTCCTGTTTAACGTTTTTGGGTAAAAAAATAACCCCTTTTAAAAAGTGGGGCCTGAATTTGATCTTACTGGGTTTATTATTTCCATCTGCTCCAGCTATGAAAATCTACTTCATTTTACTATAACGTATTTTCAACTCCCCTAAGCCATTCATTAAGTTTCGCTTGGCTTTTAGCCCTTTCTAGCGGATCGTTCGTTTGCCGGTGTTCTTGATATAGATCGAATAATTGCATTAACATTTTATGCTCATCGGGTGAACTTGAAGTGTCTTCTGCGGTGTAATAATGTTCAGCAATCTCAAGAAGCTTTTTGATATCCGCCTCCAACTTTGCTTTTTCCAATGGATCTTCGGAATCAACATACTCCATATAAGCTTCAAACAGTAACTTTTTAAATTCGAGGAAGTTCACTTCCAATAACCCCCTTTCATTAATACCATCATATCATGAATATTTTTTCATGAATCCTATCTTTAATAACAGATAAAGTCGACCTCCTTTAATGCATCAGTCCTATTCACAGTAACTTAAACAATCGTCAATATGGTAATTGCATCTTCACAACAAACACAAATTGCAGATGGTACTGTTGTCAATTTATTGTAATAATTAGCTCGTTGGCAAATCCTCTAAAAGCGCTAAAAAATATCTTTCCTTCATTAACTTCTATGTATTTTTGTTTACTGTTGCCGGATGTCAAATCCTCGCTTTCGATTGTTGCCTGCCGCAACTGTTCGCTCAATCCGGGCATTTCAAAGCCTTTGTCTTTCTCGATCACCTTCTGAATCAAATCAAGCTTATATGCATCACTTTCAGGTTTATAATCCTTTATAACAAGACTGCCAAGTAAAGACACGTCTCTCACGTATTCCGGATCCGGCTTGAGTTGGCTGTAGGTCAACACATCTTGGCGTTCTCGATTCCGGACAACATACGATGTCGAAATCTCAGACCCCTTAGAATTGGAAATATACTGTTGCTCCTTGAGCACTGTATATCCCTCATCCTCCAGATATCCTCTTATTGCATCAAAGCCCGTTTTCACCTGTCCTTCTATTGTCGGTATAACCGATTTGTACTTGTCGTAGATGCGCTCTGCCAGGACATACGCCTCTTCTCTCGTCGTTTGATCAAGTGGCGCTAGCAGGTCCTGTTCCTTACCTTTTAAAATATATGCCTGGTTGAAGAAACGGAGCGGTTCCACCGCATACCCAGACACCTGCCCGATATCAACATACGATTTTTGCCAGGTAGATATTGGCGACGCATTAAAACCTGCTGCTATAAGCGTCTTGTACAACATGACGGCGAGATCCTGCCTTGTGATCGGATCATCGGGGGCAAAAATGCCCTCATCTCGCCCTTGAACGATACCCAGCTTGTAAGCCTTTAATACGTCTTTCCTCGATGTATCAGTGAATGGGTTGACTGCTGCAGGCTCCGATTCGCGTCCTGTTAGCGCCTCATATAGCCGCACAGCAATCTTACTGAATTCGCTGCGAGTGATTGGTGAATCATAAGCCCGAAGTAAATCAGCTGGTACTAGCCGATTCTTCTCCGCTAGTTTTAAATCCTTGGAAGCCCATCTACTTGGGGTATTCCAACTAACATCACTTACGTAGAAAATGTCTTGTCCAGCAATGAGGAACCCGCCCTTTATAGGTAAAACCTGCGAAAATTTATCGGGCTTCTCCAGATCCAATTTTACTTGATCCCATTGTTCACCGTCTTGGGAATAGTAGAATATCAACCCCATTTTCGATTCACCTGTTGCTAAATACGCTCGCCCGTTATAGCCGATTGTCTCAAGGCTAACCACATCTTTATCTATAGTGTGCACCAACTCCCAATTACTGCCGTCCTCAGATGTCTCAATCTGATTTTGGTATGCTAACCAAAATTTACTCCCATCCCATATGTACCTTTGCCCGTTGCCACGGCTTCCATTAAAATCTTTACTGTCTGAGGTCTCACTCCTATCGTTGCCCTCCCAATGAATACCATCCTTGGAATACGCGGATTGATTTCCCCCCGCCAAATAGTGATGTCCGTTCCAGATTAAGTTTTCAATTGAACGTTCGCCGAACACCGTTTTTGCCATCCACTCTTTCGTTCCACTGAACCATGTCTTCAGATCATAACTGTAATAAAATGCATTCTCCCCCTTGACATAAAAGCCCCCGTTCTCTAACAAAGGCACATCTTGTGCAATCAGAATATATTTCGTGGAATCCCAAATGATGTCTTGTATTTCGTAATAATGGTCCTTCTCCGGACCCTCATAGACGATACGCGTACCTTTCCAGTTCACTCCATCCGTAGAGCTCACTACAAGATCCCCGGTTGCCATGACGAACTGCTTTCCGTCCCAGATGATCTTCCTCTTGCCAAAATAATTCTGCTTGTCCCAGTTATCAACCTGGATCTCGTTTACTGATCGCGTCCAATTAAGACCGTCCTCCGAGATATACTTGTCGCCTGTTTGACCGATGCACAGAAAGATCTCGCCATTAGTCACCAGCGTTGCAACATCGTATGGGATGATTCTATCTAATACTCTCTCCACCACAACATTCGGTTCCGCCCTTGCTTCTAAGGCATCAAGACCAAAACCGATGACCGTTAGCATAGTGGCCACGGTCACTATACGTAGCGTATTTCTAGCTAAGTTACATTGAAAGATCTGCAATATAAACTCGAACCGTCTGTCCATGTCCATCTCCCCAGTAATTAATTTCCACCAGTAGATATTCGACTTTTTTCTACAAATTCCCTCTTGTTTTCGATGAACATTATTAAGCACACATGGTAGGGTCTTGTCTTTAACGATAGTTGCAGAATTAATCGAAGTGGGGACATTAAGGCGCCCGAACCCTTTCATTTTTGAACCATGTAAATGTATAAAGATATTCCAGAATATTGTTAAGTTAGCTTGCACCACTTCCTTTAAAATAATTTAATCAGATCACTGCTTGGTAACGCAAAAATTAAGTACTTCATTTTTTGATAGCACGGGAAACCCAAATCTATAATGAAATTATCAAATGAAAAGGAGCCATTCCTGTAATGAAGTAATTTGCTCTTTGAAAAGAAAAAGCGCCTCCTGTATGCTGGGTCTCGGAATGGTTCGACATTCACTGCCCTAATTGAAGGAGGACGCTCAATATGAAGTAT
>NZ_JBHSQV010000108.1:0-6168 GCF_042658665.1 Marinicrinis lubricantis | reverse complement strand
AGTCTAACTGTATATATTTACCAAATGGATAGGAGCACCTTATTGCTTAGCATTTAACTTTTTAGCTCCTTCACCTGGAAACTAATAATCTGAATTATCTGAAAATATTTATGCAACGCTAGTGATAAACCTTATATAATACACAATAGTTCATGCGAAACAATTAAATATGACGTATTAAATTTAATCAAAACTTCATATTCCACACATCGCATCAAACAAAAAAAACCTCATATCCACGCTAAACGCGCAGATACGAGGTTCCTCCAGCATTCAATTCATTATTTTTTCGCCGCTTCGCAAAAACGCCGCAATCCTTCTTCCAGTACAGAACGCGGACAAGCGAGGTTAATGCGCAGATAGCCTTCCCCTTCGGTGCCGAACACCGAGCCTTCATTGAAAGCAACCTCGGCTTCCTGGTACATCAGCTTCTTTAGACCGTCGATATCTCGGCCCAATCCCCTGCAATCGACCCACAGCAGGTAGGTTCCTTCCGGACGCATCGGTACGACTTCCGGCAAATGCTCTTCTAGATAGCTGAGCGCATATTCCACATTGCCCTTCAAATAGACGCGCAGCTCATCAAGCCATCCTTCGCTTTCGTTGTACGCCGCCTCGATCGCATAAGGAACGAAGTAATTCATCATATGCAGACTGAACGTCTTGATCCGCTGCTCGAATTTGCGCTTCAGCTGCGGATTCGGAATCGCCATAAAGGAAGAATGAAGCCCTGGGATATTGAACGTCTTGGTTGCTGCAAGACAGGTCAGTGTAATTTGTGCAATGTCGTCCGACAGCGAAGCAATCGGTGTATGTGGATGCCCTTCATACGTCAAATCGCAATGAATTTCATCCGATACGATGATGACACCGTATTTCAAGCACAGCTCGCCAAGTCTTTGCAGCACATCCTTTTCCCATACTCTGCCGCCGGGATTATGCGGACTGCAAAGCAGCATCAGCTTCGCTCCGTCTTTCATTAAGCTTTCCAGATGGTCGAAGTCCATCTCATATCGTCCGTTTTGGAGCAGAAGCGGATTTTTGGCCACCTCGCGGCCGTTCATCTTAATAACCTCATAGAACGGATAATAGACTGGAGATTGCAGGATCACTTTGCTTCCCGGCTCACTGAAAAGATCAACCGCCAAGCTGAGCGAAGTCACAATTCCAGGACTGTCACAGAGCCACTCCGGCTTCAATGCCCAGCCGTGTCTTCTTGTGAACCAGTTAACGATCGCGTCCACGTAGCTGTCCGGCTTAATCGTGTATCCATATACCCCCTGTGCAGCTCGCTTTATCAGCGCATCTTTTATCGCAGGCGGGCTGTCAAAATCCATATCCGCTACCCATAATGGAAGCACATTTGGATTGCCAAACAGCTTCTCGGATTGATCCCATTTGTAAGAGTTCGTGTTTCGTCTATCTGGCAAACGATTAAAATCGTATGTCATTTCTTCCACCTCGATCTATAAAATGTATGTATTTCGCAATAGATCCATTATACCGAAAGATGTCTTCGAGCAAAAGGCAAGCATGAAAATCGGGTAAAATTATGGCAATGATAAAAAATACAAAAGCACCCTCTGCGAAGACTCGCTTCACAGAAGGTGCTGCAGCGTATAAGTTTTTACGTTTATAATTGAACTTTAATTTGCGCTGTTCCTTCAGCAACGAGGCGAACGCCCAGCTCTGTCTTCTCCGCTTTCGCGCCTTCAACAGAAGCTACCTCTTGGATGCCTCTCAGAATGATGCTCCAAGGCTTGCCTGCACCGCTGGAAGCAATCTCGATCGTTTGTCCATTGCGCTTCGCTGTCACTTCCAGCTCCAACTCAGCAGCTGTACTGAACACTCTCGCGGAAGCTTCGTTTTCCAGCTCGAACAGATGCAGAGTAACGCCGTCCGCATAATCGTAATCCGGACGCTGATCGTTACTTCCTACAGCGATGATGCTGTTTGGTCTTGCAAGCAGTGGAAGGTTGAAGAAATCATACTGCTCGTTCTTCCAGCCGCCTTCAACCGTTTCACCCGTTAAGAAATGCGTCCATTTGCCCTGCGGCACATAGTATTTAACGAAGCCGTCTTCACTGAAGATCGGCGCCACCAGCAAGGAATCTCCGAGCATGTATTGACGATCTAGGAAGTCACAGGTTGGATCTTCATTAAATTCAAGCATCATTGCACGCATCATTGGCAGACCTTTCGAAGAGCCTTCTACCGCCGTGCTGAATAAATACGGCATAATGGTGCTCTTCAGCTTCGTGAAATGGCGCAGTACATCAACGGATTCCTCATCGAACAACCAAGGCACGCGATACGAATCGCTGCCGTGCAGACGGCTGTGTGAAGAAAGCAAGCCGAAGGCTACCCATCTCTTATACACATCTGGCGGAGCGGTTTGCTCGAAGCCGCTAATATCGTGACTCCAATATCCGAAGCCGGATAAGCCTAGAGACAAACCGCCGCGCAGCGTTTCGGCCATTGAATCATAGTTCGAGGAGCAATCGCCGCCCCAGTGAACCGGGAACTGCTGACCACCGGCTGTAGCGGAACGCGCGAACAGCATCGCTTCGTTTTTGCCAAGCTTTCTTTCCAGCAATTCAAATACCGCTTTATTGTACAGGTGAGTGTAGTAGTTATGCATTTTCACTGGATCGGAACCGTCGAAGTAGACGACATCCGTCGGAATTCTTTCACCGAAGTCTGTCTTGAAGCAGTCTACACCCGTATCTACTAGGCGCTCCAGCTTGTCTTGGAACCATTTCACTGCGTCAGGGTTTGTGAAGTCTACAAGACCCATACCAGCCTGCCACATATCCCACTGCCATACGTCGCCTTCCTTCGTTTTCACGAGGTAGCCGTTCTCCATGCCCTCTTGGAACATGTAAGATTTTTGGGCAATGTAAGGGTTGATCCATACGCAGATTTTCAGGCCTTTATCCTTCAAGCGCTTCAGCATGCCTTCAGGATCAGGGAATACATCTTTGTCCCACTCAAAATCACACCATTGATACTCCTTCATCCAGAAGCAGTCAAAGTGGAATACGTGCAGCGGAATGTTGCGATCAGCCATGCCGTCGATGAAATGATTTACGGTATCTTCATCATAGCTGGTTGTAAAAGAAGTCGTCAGCCAAAGTCCGAAGGACCATGCCGGAGGAAGCGCAGGCTTGCCTGTCAATGTCGTGTAGTTTTCAAGCACTTCTTTCGGATTGGCACCGCCGATAATGTAATATTCGAGGTATTCACCTTCTACGCTGAACTGCACCTTGGAAACCGTTTCGGAAGCGATCTCGTAAGAAACCTTTTCCGGATGGTTCACGAATACACCGTATCCGAAGTTGGATAGGTAGAAAGGCACGTTCTTGTACGCTTGCTCGGAGCTCGTACCTCCGTCTTCATTCCAAATATCAACAACTTGACCGTTCTTTACAAATGGAGTGAAGCGTTCGCCTAAGCCGTAAACGTACTCTCCGATGCCTAATTCGAGCTGCTCGCGGAAATAAGACTGCTTGTTCGGATCTTGAATGTACGCCGGTCCTTTGTAGCCGCTTCCGGTCAGTCTGCGTCCGTCATATAAGAAGCTGACGTTCCAGCCTTCATTTTTGCGAATTTTTACGCTTAGCTTGCCGCTCGTCAGTACGGCTTCTTCATCATTCTCCTTCGTTTGAACCTTTAAATGGTTGTCGTTGTACAGTTCAAACTCAGGGCCTTTCTTCACTTTTCCAGCATGGTGAAAAAGCTGCACGCGAATGACGTTCTCCATCGGAGAGCTGTATTTGGCTGTAAGCAAAGTCGCGTTGAGGGTGTCCCCGCGAGAGAGTACTTTTTTCGTAGCAGAATATGCTGTAAGCGAATCATCGGTTTTTTGCAAATCACGGATTTCTACCGGATTTTGCACACTATATCCTTCTCGGACCATCCAATATCCGTCAGTAAACTTCATATATACTACCTCCTTTGTTTCTAATATAATAATATTGATATTTAGAATCCAATTCTCATGATATTTTGATAACTAATATCAATATTTTGATCATTTTCTTGAAAATGCATCTATAGCTTTCAATGAATGCCCGGAAGCTGATTCCCACCGCTCAGAGATTTCCATAGATTAGTGTCGACCACCTGCTCGGATCTTAAACGATTGATCTTAGATTTCTGTCAGAAAGGAGGAAAATCAATGAACCGCGAAATGCTCAAAGAAAACCGGGTGCACGGCGATCCGATGTATCCCGTCAGCGTATATCCCATCACCGAGATCGAAGGCCCCATGATCTTGGATCCTCATTGGCACGATGAGATGGAATTTTTGCTGGTGACGGAAGGCAAGGCGCTCTTCCAAATCGACATGGCTCACTACGAGCTGCACGCGGGGCAGGCCGTATTCATTAACAGCGGCGAGCTCCATGCCGGCTTTCCCATCGAGGACGCGTCATGCAGCTTTACAGCGGTCGTCTTTCATCCCGAACTGCTGGGCAGCAGCAGTTATGACGTCATGCAGAAAAAATACGTTGATCCTCTCTTAAAAAAACAGGTGTTTCCGCCTACGCTCATCTCGAATGAGCAGCCTTGGGAGCTCGAGGTGCTCCAGCTGCTGAAGCAAATTATTGCGGACAACAGTGCGGAAAGTCCAGCCTACGAATTTTCAACGAAAGCCAGACTGCTGCTCATGATGGCACAGCTGTTTTCCCAGGCGCCGTCTGCCCCGCCCCGAAAAAATTACGCGGCAGACAGCTACAAGCTGGAGCGGATTAAATCCGTCATCGATTACGTGCACCAGCACTTCGATGAACCGCTCCGGTTGAAGGACCTTGCCGAACAAGTCAATATGAGCGAGGGGCACTTCTGCCGCTTCTTCAAACAGATGATGAAGAAAAGCCCGGTCGAATATATGAATCATTACCGGACACAGAAGGCTGCAAGGCTGCTCGAAAACAGTGATAAAAAAATCGTAGAAATTGCCATGGATGTCGGCTTTGACAACCTCAGCTATTTCATCACTGTGTTCAAACAGTTTGTCGGGTGCACGCCTTCCCAGTACCGAAAACAAGTTCAGCGCGCTGTACTCGAGCTGTAAGCACATTTTATCATTTTACGAAGTCCTTTGATATTCATGCGACGCTTTCCTGCTTTCACCTCTTTTGAACATGTTGAATAGCTTGATTACAAGACTTGTTCAAAGGAGGCATCTATGAAGAATTGGAAACGTCGTCTTTACGTCTCATGGATTTGTTTGTTGGGATGTGCGATTATTCTAATCAGCTGCAGCCGAAACAGCAGTGAGCCAGAACCGCAGCCTGCGCCGAATGAGCCCTCACTGTATTGGGGAATCGATACTGCAAGCATCATAGACTCGTCATTTTATCGCTGTGTGGAGCAAAGCTTCGGGAAACCTGCCGTCGCGGGAAGATATCTAGGTACGAAGGATGGCGTATCGCATGGCATGACTGCGGAGGAAGTCCAGCTCCTCCATGGGAAAGACATCAAAATACTGCTCATTCATAATCACTTCAATGATGCAAGAGGATACAGAAACGGAAAAGATGAAGCACGGGAAGCCATTGAAAACGCACAAAAGCTAGGAGTTCCGGAAGGGATCGCCCTGTTCGCCGATATCGAACCCGACTATCCGGTCGATGCGGATTTTATCCGCGGCTGGGTCGAAGCCATCTCCCCTTCACCTTATGAGCCTGGGATATATGGCGATTTCTCACAAGGAAGCCCCATACTGTCAGCATATAACGGTGCAGTAAACGCAAATCCGAAAATCGGGGAAATTACCATCCTCTGGGCTTATCAGCCGCAGGTCGGCGTAACGACACAGAAGTCTGCTCCGGATTATGCTCCTGAGGTTCCCCAGCAGTCCAACGGCTGGATTTGGCAGTACGGCATCGATTCGGAGATTTGCAATATCGATACAAACTTGATTCGAAAAGAAGCCATGGCCTATTTGTGGTAGCCTGACGCCAAGGCTGTTCCCGGCAAAGCAGAAGAAGGATTTAAGATCCGCGATACATGTTAGAGAAGGGATCGCTTGAAACAATCATAACCACCCGTCCAACGGGTGGTTTGCTCTGGGGGTATAACCCCCTGTTGCCAAACTGCGCCTAAAGACGCTAGCCTGACAATAAAATTGTTCAGGCTCAGTGTAATTTGTCGCTTTCACTT
>NZ_JBHSQV010000107.1:0-5934 GCF_042658665.1 Marinicrinis lubricantis | reverse complement strand
GAATTATACGATTACGTTAACTGGTTTAACAAGCATCGAATTCACGGAACGCTGGGATATTTGACGCCTGTTCAGTATCGCAAACAAGCCCTTAAAAAAGTTGTCTGATTTACTGTTGACAATCCAACAAGCGTAGAATCTTTAAATATGAGGTTGAAAAAAATGGGGGAGGCAGCTCAGAGGCAGCTCCTCCGTTTTGTGTTATTGCAAGCAAGAATCGAGCATGAGTTTAATTGCTTTCCTTTTTAGAAAGAATAGATTTGAATAGGGGGGATGCTTTTATATGAGCTTGGAGTGGATCGTGATTACCCTCATGTGGTGTGTTGGCGTGATATCTGTAGTGGTCTGTCCAAAACAACATTTGAGAAAACTGCTGTTTACTATGCTTCTTTGTCAGGCGCTAACTTGGGTAACCACATTAATTCATGTTTATTATGGTCTCTTATCTTTTCCAGTCCGAGAGTTTCCTAAAGCGACCGATTTATTAGTTACAACCGAGTATTTTTTTTATCCATTGATTTGTGGATACTATGTTGTCTATGAACCGAGCCGACATGTGGGGGCCCGGATGGCGTATCTGGCTCTTTGGGTAACGGGGTTAACGACTATAGATATTGTCATTGAACGATATACCGATTTAATCGAATATATTCACTATTCATGGTATTGGACATGGATTGTCTTTTTTGGTTTGTTTGCCATAACGAATATATCCTGTCAACAGTTCTTTAAGAGCAGGGCACTTTTCCGAGGGGAAAAAGAGGTAACGGAATGAGAATAGAATGGATCATTTTATGCATTGTTTGGATTGTCACTGCAGGGCTGCTGTTTACCATCCCCAAAAATAAACGAAGAGTCGCACTTGTGGCTTTCTTATTCAAGCAGGCGATCACTTGGGTGATCGGATTGGCTGTCGTGCAATACGGTTTCATTACATACCCTGTGCGGCTCTTTGCAGAAGTGAATCATGCCAGCTTTACTTATGAGTTTTTCGTGTATCCTGCGATTTGTGGGATATTTAATGCGTTCTACCCTAATAGCAAGAGTGCAATATATAAAATTGTATACTATTCCATGTATTGTACGGTGCTGACCATCCCGGAAGTATGGTTGGAGAAGCATACGGAACTGATTAAATACAAACATTGGAATGGATACGTCACGTGGATCTCACTATTCATTACTTTCTTCATGTCGAGGTGGTTCTGTAAATGGTTTTTTAGAGGATTGTTATGGAAATAACGTAACGATTGTAGAAAGGCGCTCAGACTGTTCGGCAGAGCAGTCTATTTTTATTATACGGACCAATGGACTAACTGGCGTTGATACGAAAGTGCATTGTATAACAATAATAATGAAATTAAATTCAATAAATCTTTATTGTAAAACGATAAATCTCGTGCTACATTCTAAATATCAAAAGTGTAGCGAGGTGCTTTTTATGAAACAAGGCTCAACACTCTTTCTAAAGATCGCTGTCATTCTGATAGGAATCCCGGTGCTTGCTTTGTGCATATTTTTGGTGCCAGGGATGGCGAATTATGCAGCAGAATTGTATCCAGATGCTGCTTATATCCGATATCTCATCTTCATCGATTTGTATGCAGCAGCGGTCCCTTTTTACTTTGCGCTGTATCAAGCTTTTAAATTGTTAAGCTATATTGACGGGAACAATGCATTTTCGCAATCTTCGGTTCAAGCTTTGAACAAAATAAAATACTGTGCCATTTCCATCTGTATCTTATTTGCAGCGGGCATGCCGTTCTTCTATCTCGTAGCGGAGAAGGACGACGCCCCGGGGATCATCGTACTTGGAATGGTCGTTATTTTTGCCTCAGCGGTTATTGCCGTCTTTGCCGCCGTTCTCCAAAGACTTTTGCAAGAAGCAATTGATATCAAATCTGAAAATGATTTAACGGTCTGAGGTGAATAACATGGCAATTATTATCAACATTGATGTCATGCTGGCGAAAAGAAAAATGAGCGTTACTGAGCTGTCGGAGAGAGTGGGAATTACGATGGCGAATCTCTCAATCTTGAAAAATGGAAAGGCCAAGGCGATTCGATTATCGACTTTAGAAGCGATTTGCAAGGCTCTAGAATGTCAGCCCGGTGATATATTAGAATACCGAAATGATGAAGACACCCAAGATGAATGATGCGGAGCGATATTCAAGATCCAATGGAATGGAGGCACAACTCAAGAGAGCGGTAAAACAACTCGTTCGTTTCGGCTACGAGCAAGCCCTGTCCTGTTTGTTTCCAGTCGTTATTTTTGCGTCATTGGCGATGACCCAAATCATGCCGCTTCCCTTCCTGCCGAGGTATGACTGGCTGCTCATCATCTGCCTTCTGATGCAGTGGTGGATGGTGCGTTTCGGGCTTGAAACGCGGGATGAACTCAAAGTGATCACACTGTTCCACCTGATTGGGCTCGCTCTTGAACTTTTCAAGGTACATATGGGCTCATGGTCTTATCCAGAAGAAGGATTTTCTAAAATTTTTGGAGTCCCTTTGTATAGCGGATTCATGTACGCAAGTGTAGCAAGTTACCTTTGCCAGGCGTGGAGGAGGCTGAAGGTGGAGCTGGTGAAGTGGCCTCCGTTTATGGCTGTTGTTCCCCTTGCGGCAGCGATTTATTTGAATTTCTTCACCCACCATTATTGGATGGATGTTCGCTGGTGGTTATCCGGACTTGTCGTGATCGTCTTTTGGAAGTCTTGGGTCGCATACGAGGTGAATGGAACACGATACCGTATGCCGCTCGCACTTTCATTTGTACTCATCGGATTTTTTATATGGATCGCCGAAAATATCGCAACGTTCTTCAGAGCTTGGGAATATCCCAACCAAACCGATGCATGGAGTCTCGTCCATTTAGGAAAGGTGAGCTCATGGCTCTTATTAGTAATTGTCAGCTTCCTGATCGTAGCAACGTTAAAGCTGGTAAAAGGGAAAAAGTCGGATCCTTATTAAGATCATAAGGATTCCGGCTTTTTTTTAGACCGTTTTATTCCTTTCATGATCCTTATATATAGCGAATGATTTTTATCATTGATTTAAGAGCCTATTTTGATATATTGTTAGTACAATAGTACTAACATAATTAGGATATCAGATCTAAAATCGTGGCAAAACAATGCAGAGTTACCGGATATAAAATAAAATTGGATGGGGATGTTTTAATCATTCGTTACATAAGAAATGTACTTATGATGGAGGGAACGGTATGGGGGGGAAACCACCAAAATAGCCTGGTTCACGCGATGATCCTTTTCGTATTCATTGTTTTAGGCATTGCCGCAGAAAATAACCCCTTGTATCTTATTTTTGATGTTCATTTTACCTTTACCGCCGTATTTTATTTTATTGTATTTCGATTGTTTGGCTACCGTAAGGCCCTCATTGCCGTTTCAATCATCTATCTCACTTGTTATTTCATGGGTTCTTTTCATGGAACAAGATTTATTTTTGCATTGTTGGAAATATCGTTTGTCGTTGCCTTCCTTCGTTGGAAAGGGAAGGAACTTTTATGGTGGGACTTGCTGTTTTGGTTCATCGCTGGGCCCATTGCATGCTATTTCACCACTCATCATCTATTGGATGAATTTATATTCACTTGGCTGGCTCTATTAACTTATTTAGTCAATGCATTGATATGCGTCATTATTGCAGAGGTTGTTTCAACTGTCATTCCTCTACTTCCCATCGGCAGCCGTTTTTTTGTCAAAAAGAAAGCGCTATTTTTTTGGTGAAATTATTACGTATGTGATTTTTATTTCCGCAGTACTGCCCCTATGTTTTGTTTTATCGTCTACAATGTCAACTTAATGGAACATAACATGGTCGAACAGTTGAAAAAAGAAATGAACATGACCTCCAAAAGAGTAGAAGAAAGAATCAACGGAATGGACCAAAAGGAACTCCAAAAGTTAGAATTAGGGTCTATCGTCCAAAAAGCTTATTTGAAGGAAATGTTTGATCATATTACAACACAAAATGATTTGCAGATCTATGTAGTGAATCCGAATCGTCAAATATTCGTATCGAGTGGTTCGAATGAACTTGTGGAAGGTACGTTCACCTTGTTTGATGGTGGATATGTGGCGGAATTGGATAATGAAATATCGGTTTGGCTTCCGGAAAAGCGCAATCATTTAGCAGATTGGTCGGATGGGTATTACTTCACGACGATGACGATTTCAAACCTGCACATTTATTGTCTCGTGCCCATAGAGGGACTATTATTCTTTCATTTAGAAATCATGATCCTCTATTTTCAGGCCACGTTACTATTATTTTTGGTGGCCGTTAGTTTTGCGTTCCTGTGCAAACGGATCTTAACCAAATCGTTATCACGCCTTACGCAGATGACAGTGGACCTTCCGAAGCGAATGGAGCAAGAGGAGAAATTCGAGGTTAGAGAAAGCGGAATCCATGAGGTGCATGCACTGATCCGGAATTTCGAAGCTGCAGCGAAAACACTCAAGCAGATGTTTCAAGAGGCGAAGAAGAGAAATCATCTATTAACTGAAAGAACAAAGGAATTAGTCGAATCGCAAAAGCAATTAGAATATTTAGCACGCTATGATGAATTAACAGGTCTCTTAAATCGGCGTACATTTCAAGAGGATATCGAACAGCTGCTTCTCGATTCCAAACAACATGATGAAGAATTTGCGGTCGTTTATATGGATCTCGATCAATTTAAAGATATCAATGATTCATTAGGACATGGTGCTGGGGATGAATTGTTGATAATATTCGCACATAGGCTGCAAGCATTCATGAACCAAGTGGATCAGCACAAAATGAAGGCTTACCGACTTGGCGGTGATGAATTTATTTTAATGATTAAGAATACAGATCTGCTGCAAACCCAAGGATGGTGCACTCAATTGGTAGATGCCATGCGGGAACCTATGATTCTCTTTGATAACTCATACACCATTTCGATGAGTATGGGTGTCAGCCTATTCCCTGCAGATGGCGATAATGTGGAGAAAATGATTAAAAATGCGGACTCAGCGATGTATAGAGTGAAGAAATCAGGAAAAAACGGTATTCAGTTCTTCAATGATGAGGATGATTCACGATGAACAGAATCGGTAAACTGACCATTTTATTTACAGTCGTCGTCTTTGCAATCATAGGGTGCAGCAGCATATCTACCAATGAAAAACTGGCGCCGTATAAAGCATTGGATGCGGAAGAAGGGGACAACCAGGTGGAAGCGGATGAAGGTCCAACATCCTTAACCATTTGGGCTCCTGCCCATATTTTCGTGAACCAGATACAGACCTTTGGTCAGATGTATCCCGATGTTGAATTGAACGTGGTTGAAATCGATCAAAGTGAAATGATCGGGAAATATATAGACAGCATTGGCCAAAAACAACCGCCGGATATCATTTTAATTAATGATGGGAATTTGGGGGATTTTTCGGGGATTGACGGCTTCGTCGATTTGCTAGGAAAACAGGAAGCCGATCCGGTATTTTTCGAAAAGCTGCCTAGAGGATTATTTGAAAATTATAAGTCCTTTCATGAGGACAAAATGTTTGCCATGCCCATTTTAAATTTTCCGTACGTCACCTATTATCGTGCGGATATTTTGGAAAAGGAAGGCTTCCCGAGCGATCCAGAGCAATTAGCGATCTATTTGCAGGATCAAGAAAACTGGATTGAACTGGCGCGAGCGTTAAAAGAATCGGGTCATTATATTTTTGAGTCAACACATAGTTTATTATCTCTTATCCATCGAGGTTCCAATTATTTTGATAAGGAGCTTGGTTATATCCTAGGACAATGGACCTCTGTCAATAGATTGGACACATAAAATCGAGAGAATTACGCAGCCGGATGAAACATACGTTCGTATTGATTTGGAGTGAAATACCCTATAGAGGAGTGGATTCTTTTTCCATTATAGAA
>NZ_JBHSQV010000106.1:0-5594 GCF_042658665.1 Marinicrinis lubricantis | reverse complement strand
TCTTAGTTAGCGTGTGCCTATGAAATTCTCGGTGTTTTTCTATGCATTCCGAGAAAAAACCTTGATCTTATGGGATTTTCGATCCCTTGTGTACCTATTTTGAGTGATTTACTGTCGAACTCGGGTACAGGCTGCTGACCAGTAAGAAAGAAGCCACAAGCGATATAACCGCTTGTGGCTTCTTATTTACTATCTTGGGCCATATGATATAACCATTCTTTATGTTTTCTATCTTTCTCATTATCAGTTGGTTTTCGAAACTCAGCTAATCCATCCTCCATAATCGCCTTCCGTTCTAAAGCAAACCGAAGAGTAAAATATTCTCGAGCATTAAGTAACTGCACAATATGTTCTTTGCTAAGCTTTCTACCTCTTCGAATCTCCATTCTACATTTGTAAGCAAACAATTCTTTAACAAAAGACCTGCTACTAAAAGTCTCTTCTAAGAATATAATATCTTCCTGCTTGATACTATCAGTTTTTAGTGCATCAATAATGATACTCTCAAGCGCAGAATAATTATGCTGCTTATAACTGTGTAGTAAATCCTTTAGTAACTCCACGTTTATATGCTTCGAAATCCTACCTTCGAATTTATCTTTGTAGTACTTCCATACAATATGTTCCTTAGCAGATGGAGATACTTGGAGAAATTTAAGAATATTAAATAGCTGAGTTAGTTGATTTTTATTTGACCTATCATGTAACTGAAGTTGTTCACTAATATCGGGACTTTCAAGTAACTTATTCATTTCTTCAATTAGTTCACTACGCCCCACTCCATTATATTTCAATAGTATTCCGATATTATAATAAATATCCACTTTATTTCCCCCCCTCAACCTACCCCCAATATCTATCCGGTATATTTCTTTTTTCATTAAACGTACACAAACCAAATCAATGGTGGTTTAAAAATTCAACCACCATTGAAATGCTTATTTGATAATTTATCTAATCTGCATCATATGTTTCTTTGTCAACAAGATGAAACCTTCCCTTTATCACTTCGAAATAAACATATTCATCCGTTTTAATCTGATTCCAGTTTTCACAGGGGATTTCAACATCTATTTCCTTAGTCTCATTCGGCAGTATTAAATAGCAGGCAGAATCATCCTTGTACTTTCCAAGTACTAATCTCTTCGTCTTTTGTTCTTGTATCTTAAAATTATTACTACATCCAGACATAACTAAGCAGAATATTAAGAAACAACTACTAAAACACCTCACTGCCAATATTCATCATCCTTCTTGTCATAAATAAAATCTGGTAATCTATAATTTAAAAATTCCGCACTGTCCCAAAAAGTATAATCTACAAGTTGATTGGCCTTCGTATAAAAGACTGCCCTATAATAGTGGCCATCTTGTTCAATATGAAATGCATTTAATTTATCGAAGTCTTGAACATCCTCTCCAAAGAACAATTGAAATCCTTGGTTCAGCATATTCGCCAGAGGATTTTTTTCCGCAATATAATCCATGGCTTCTTTAGACCATTTAGAAAACTCAACTGCTTCTGGAGCCAAGATTGTAATATTTTCATACATTTCCTTTGCGCCGGCTGGTAACGGATAATATACATTACCCTTATTATCCACACGGACCTGAGATGTTTTAGTCGAACCACCTATGAAATGTGTTTTATAATCAACATCGTATACGATTTGAATTGTGTCCTCCGGTGTTAATAATGCAGAACTCAAATGAGTATTAGCATTTCTAAGCTGTTGGGCTTTTAACGCCATAATATTTCTATTGGTCAAAGCTTCTATCCCTAAACTACTAGCACCTTCACGAATATAAATATTATTATAATATAACCACTTCTCCTTATATTCATTAATTTGTAAGTTCAACTCAAATACTTCATGTGTTTCAGCTATATACCCACTCGGATCCACAAAATTGATCGTATCGTTCCAACTGCAGGTGATGAAAGCTTTGGAACTCCATTTGATGGACGAACTCTGTTTTCATGACCTTGTAGGTCGCTTCAGCCACAGCATTGTCATAAGGACAACCCTTCGCGCTTAACGATCGACCGATTTCGAAGGTACCCAGGAGCTCGTCCATCGTTTGGTTTTTAAACTCACTCCCACGGTCCGTATGAAACCACTGGATTTGGCCCAGATCGCCTTCTACCGTAGTAAAGGCACGCGAAACCAGAGCAGCGTCCTTATGTGGACCTGCACTATGACCAATGATTTCCCGGTTAAACAGGTCAATGAGGACGCAAACGTAGTGCCACCGGTGCCCTACCTTTACATACGTTAGATCGCTGACCACGAAGCGCTTAGCTTCTGCCTGATCAAACTCACGTTCTAACTCATTCGCAGTTGTCGCCTCATTACAGGCCGTTTTGAGGGGCTTAAACTGGGCGATGGTATACCCCTGCTCTTGCATGATTCGGCCAATACGACGTCTGGACACGACGAGACCTTGTTCCAAGAGCTTGGCTTTGATCTTTCGTGTACCGTAGGCTTTTCGATTCTTGTGGAAGATATCCACAATCGCTTCCGTTAAGACATCTTCATTTGGTCGTTCTTTAGCTTCATAATAGTACGTACTTCTTGCGATTTGTAGGACGTTACACAATGCTGATACCGAGTATTTATCAAGGTTATTCCGAATGATAGTTACTTTCGTCCCATGATCAGCGCCGCTTGCTTTAAGATGTCTACCTCCATCTTCAGACGCTGGTTCTCTTTTCGGAGCGCTATCCATTCCGTTTCTTCGGACGAACGATTATCCTTCTCCTTGAAGGAGCCCGTTGTCTGAGCTTGCTTGATCCAGCGATCTAAAGCAGAGGCTGTGAGGTCATATTCCTCCACAATTGTTGCCCTCGACTGTACTGGGTAGGGGTAAAAGAAAGACCTTGAGGATTGCCGCCCTCAAGGTCTCAATGAGTATTACTTAATATCACTATAGAACTTCATCAGCTTCGAGGTAATCTCTTCGGGGACAGTACAATTTCTAAAGTTAAGTGACACCAAATCAGTAATTGCTTTTTCCATTGTAAACCATGATTCACTCTTGTAGTCACTAATTTCGTCACTGAATCCTAAAACACAAATACCGTAGCTCCTCTCTCCCCATATCGCCCACCTCATGGACGAGGATAGCCATACGACCACTTCAGAATTAGATAAAATTGAATCGGCAGGACTGTCTATAGGACTCTGTGAAAGAGTATTCCAATATTCGTCCGCTGTTGTGCCTTTATTCAGCATGCACCAGTTATACTGAGAAAACTCGTTAAAATAATAATTTACAGGATGTGGGTCTAAGACAGCCATGATGAAATAAGAGTCATCAAAAATATCAGTGAGTTTCTCCAGTTCATCCCAAAAGGAATAACTCATTGCATAATCAAAATCAAGTACAACCGTATTTTGAAATGGAACTTTGAATACTTGGTTCGGTAGTCGCTGTTCATCGAAAAATACAGTCGAAACCAATTGTGACGCTTCTTCAAAATCGTTTGTGTCTTTAATAAATGCACTCAATCGGTAGCCCCCAATCTAATCTTGGTAGTAGCCTGCGTTGCTCCATTAGCCCAATATTCAGCAGTTGGCTGTCCTTGATTGGAATTGTCTCGAACCTTATACGATGCACCGTCTTTAGAATAGATGGTAACTTTTCCGTCCTTACTGACTGATTTACTCCACCCATCTTCCATAAGACTCTTTTCAAAATCTGCTCTTGTCACATTGGTTGAAACGTTCTTCACGCTTTTTCCAACTGTAATGTCTTTGTAGCTACAACTGGTATTATGCACCCAAATTCCAAGGTCACTAACGAAGTAGGTATGGAACTCATCAACCGTCATGTTGTAGACTGTTACCTGCTTGTGTTCTAGTTCGATGCTCTCAATCTTGAGTGTATTCCCATCGCTCTGAACAAGCAAGTCACCAACCTTGAGGTCTTTGACGAACGTCCATCCCTTGCCTTCCACATAGAACGGATGATTGAAGGTCGCTTCAATGGTTTGGCCGCCTACATGGATTTTATAAATCTCATCCGTCTCGTGATTAAACGTTGCCGTTACCTCTTTATACGCTACCTCACCAGTTGCTTCATCCTTGGAAAGAACCTTATCTCCGACTTCAATGTCTTCGATATTTTTCTCCCCTTCGTCTGTAAGAACTTTTGTACCGGCGGTGAAGCAGTTACATCCGGTTGAAGCTCTTCTTAACACATTGGCTCCTCTGCTTGTATTAGACGCCCAATATCCACCTGCATTCGGCGCTCTAGGAGTATTATTCATGCGTTCCCCCACTCGGCAAAACTTTTGACGAATTTGCCGCTTGTATTATAGGAATGAGGGAATCGGTGGCTAGCCTTTCACACATGACCTTCCCGTTGAGAAATGTTCAGTTTAGTTCTTATAGTAATAGTGGTCGGACTTTCGCTCAAAATAGTTGCGACCAAGTACGTTCACCGTATTTATCGTTGCGGTAATTTACATAGTTGCGTTTTCTTTTGAAAATACCGCAAGAAAACGAAGATAACAAAAAACAGGTCAATCATGGTGGTATCTGACCATAATCGACCTGCTAGTTGTGTTGGAATAGCGTTAATTAAGGTATAAAATTCAAGCATTGAAGTGCGTACAACCGAAATGACGAAATCATTATACAGGTATTACATGGCTTATATGTGTTATTCGTTGAATGTTAGGTTCGTTCGTCACCCACCCCCTCCAAAAGAAGATACCTTGAAAGGCATGAAGCCAATCAAGGTTCATAGTTTTATTCCTCCAACATTACATCAGAACATACTACCGACAACCATGGTTTCGAGTAGTCTGATGTAAAAATTCCCACACGCTTTTGATTATCCAAACTCTCTGCTAGCTCTTTGAATAGGACAATTGTAAAGAGACTTTCTTTGTTTACTTCATCGGGAGATAAGGGAAGTTCTGTGCTGATTTGAAAATCCGCTTTCTTGCAATTTTTGAAAATAATCTTTAATAGTCTTGTAGTGTCATGACCATCTTGAATATCCCAATAATAATCGACTACTACTATCAGGTCTATTAGATTGTCAGCCCATTTCACATCAGTAACTATGCTGTCTGTAAAATCAAAATCTTCTAGAACATCGTGCAAATTGGTAGCTAACACTTCCACTCACCTACTTTTCAAAATAGAAATGTGTTGCATCTCTTAATTCTTGCTTTGTTGCGTTACTTGGGAATACTCCATTGTCATCGAGATAGCCGCCACCCTTATTCTGAACCCTAAAATAAGGTGTACCTTCCCCAGGTTCTGCATGTATTCTCACTTTAGTACCAGTACTTGGGTCAGTAAAGATAGTAGCAGGTCCACTTTTCTTTCCACCGGGCTCAATGGTCTTAGTCCATCCCGATTTCTCAAGATTACTAATCATTTCGTTAGGGGACATGTTCTTACCCATTTGGCTAAAGTTCTTGCCTGTCCATTGGAAAGCTTCTCCCGTCCCCTTTAATCCCTTTTTAATAGCCAGTTTAAAAAGCTGCTTGTAAGCTCCTAAGCTCAATGAGATGCTCCCAGTTGTCACACCGTCCCAGAAATCCGGGAATCCATTACTGATCTGCTCTTCCATAT
>NZ_JBHSQV010000105.1:0-5587 GCF_042658665.1 Marinicrinis lubricantis | reverse complement strand
GGAATTATACGATTACGTTAACTGGTTTAACAAGCATCGAATTCACGGAACGCTGGGATATTTGACGCCTGTTCAGTATCGCAAACAAGCCCTTAAAAAAGTTGTCTGATTTACTGTTGACAATCCACATTGCATTAAAAAGGGTGGAACTGACGTCCACCCTTAAATAGTTATTCGGCTTTAAAAAGCTCCATGGAGTAGGATTTGTATCCCCCGGTTAAGTTTTTAACACGGTAGCCCCTTTGGGTAAGAATTCGGGAAGCAGCGTGTAGCCTCTTAATCCAACCTGACAATAAACCCACGTTTCCTTAGAGGTATCAATTTCGTTTAGTCTTTCACGTAATTGATCAACAGGGATATTAACGGAGCTTGGAATTGCCCCTTTACTGTGTTCGTTCTCCGTGCGCACATCAATCAATTGTATCTTTTCCTTATCCCAATTTTGCAGGTCTTTTGGCAAAAATACGTCGACTTTGTGTGATAGAATGTTCTGAGCAACATACCCCGCCATATTGACTGGATCTTTCGCCGAGGAGAAGGGCGGAGCATAGGAGAGTTCCAGCTCGGCGAGATCATCAATCGTACCGTTTAAACGGATGACCGTAGCGATGACGTCCATGCGCTTATCAACACCGTCTTGTCCAAAGGCTTGAGCACCGAGGATTCTGCGTTCATCATTAAAGATCAGCTTAAGTGCAATTGGTGTGGCTCCAGGGTAATACGTCGCATGAGAAGCCGGATGAACATGAACGACTCGGTACGATTGATTTGATTGCTGCAAAGCCCGCTCATTCAAGCCTGTTGCTGCCCCAGTTAAACCGAATATTTTAATAATGGATGTACCTTGCGTCCCTTTATAAACACTTTCAACGCCACCGATGTTATCTGCGGCAATTCTTCCTTGCTTATTTGCAGGTCCGGCAAGTGGGATGGCTGCTTTTTGACCATGAATGAAATGCGTAATCTCCACTGCATCGCCAACGGCATAAATACCCGGCAGATTGGTTTGCATTTTCTCATTTACAATAATATGCCCTCTTGAGCCGAGTTGAATTCCTGAATCACGAAGAAACACTGTATCCGGTTGGACACCGATTGCCAGAATCACCATGTCGGCATAAAATTCATTGCCGCTTTGCAATCTAACAGCGATACCTTTTCCATCCTCCTGAAATGACTCCACTCCATCACCAAGCGCCAATCGCGCTCCCTGATCTTGAAGTTCTTTTTCCGCATAGGTCACCATATCCGAATCAAAGGGTGCAAGGATATGAGGAGCGGCTTCAATTACAGTAACATCAATACCACGGTGAATCATATTTTCCGCCATTTCTATTCCTATGAATCCGCCGCCGATGATGATTGCTTTTTTAATTTCGTGCTGGTCGATGTAGCTCTTGATTCGATCAGTGTCCGGAATATTTCTAAGGGTGAAAATTATATTGCTGTCAATCCCCGGGATGGGCGGTTTTATTGGTTTTGCACCTGGAGAAAGAATGAGTTCATCAAAGCTCTCTTCATATATCCCTTGTTCTTGATTGCGAACTGTAACTGTTTTCTTTTCACCATTGACGGCAACTACTTCACTGCGAATTCGCACATCGATATTGAATCGTTCTTTCATTGCCTCTGGGGTCTGAACCAGAAGCCTTGATCTTTCCTGAATGGTCTCTCCAATGTAATAAGGCAGTCCGCAATTCGCAAAAGAAATATAATCATCTCGTTCAAACATTATGATCTCGACGTTTTCATCCAACCGACGCAATCTTGCTGCTGCGGAAGCACCACCTGCGACCCCGCCTACAATGAGAACTTTCTTATTCATTTCGTTTCCTCCTATAAAAAGATACTTTGAATTAGATACCAGATCATTTTTTCTGCGAGCCGCATAATCGGCGTAACTGAATTATACGGTAGGGGGTATGTGGAGTGGTGTGAGCAAAATCACTGTTGAACATTTTTCATTGTGATTAGGGGCTTGACGGATGATCAGAAAACATTTATATTATTGTCATACCCCAACGGGTATATGTATAATAAAAGTGAGGGAGGTAAATGGAACAAATGACAATTCAATATGTAACAGATCAAAACTTTGATGATGTGGTTATGAAGTCCGGCAAGTTAGTTCTTGTTGATTTCTATGCAGACTGGTGTGGACCTTGTCGAATGTTATCCCCGGTACTAAATGAAATCAATAATGAGTATGGCGATCAAGTTACTGTTGCTAAAGTGAATGTTGATGAAAATCCGAAGGCAGCAATTCAACAGCAAGTTATGAGTATTCCAACGCTGAAATTCGTAAAAAACGGAAAAGTTCTTGGAACATCTGTAGGGTTTAAATCTAAGGAGCAGTTGAAAAATATGCTCAACAGTTTGCTTGTCTAAGACCCAATTTTTTTTACTCATTTCTATACCCCGTAGGGTATAATTGATTACAATAAATGAGCATGTTTGAAGTCAGAAAGTTTATTTTTTAATACCCCATGTCGTATATGTATTTTATTTTAATTTTTGAGAAACCTAAATTTGATTTTATACAGAGGGGTGAAAAGCCACTAATGGATATCGGGTGGATATTGACTTTATTCGCAATCGGTTTTGTAGGGTCGTTGATTTCGGGAATGGTGGGTATTGGCGGCTCCATTATTAAGTACCCGATGCTGCTGTACATTCCACCTGCACTTGGTTTTGTAGCTTTCTCAGCCCAAGAAGTTTCAGCGATCAGTGCAGTACAGGTTTTCTTTGCAACATTAGCGGGAATGTTCGCTTTTCGTAAAGGTGGGTATATTAACAAACCCTTAGTTATTTCCATGGGTATAGCCATTGTTATCGGCAGTTTTATCGGGGGTTATGGCTCGAAATTTTTGCCAAATGAAGCAATCAATCTTACTTATGCAATACTCGCGCTTATTGCAGCAATTATGATGTTCCTCCCTAAGAAGGGAGACGAAAATTCGGATTTTACAAAATTACAATTTAATAAGCCGCTTGCGGCAATTTTGGCAACAGTCATCGGTGTTTTGTCAGGGATTGTGGGAGCGGCTGGTGCATTTATCACCGTCCCAGTCATGTTAGTGGTATTGAAGATCCCGACACGTGTAGCGATCGCCTCATCTCTTGCCATCACGTTCATTTCATCGATTGGTTCGACGGTCGGCAAGTTTATGGGAGGGCATATGCTTCTGATCCCTTCGATCGCCATGGTGGTTGCAAGTACAGTAGCTTCGCCTATAGGAGCTAAGATTAGTAAAAAGTTAAACACCAAGGTCCTTCAATGGATTTTAGCAGCTTTAATTGTTGCTACAGTCATAAAAATTTGGCTTGATATTTTAACTTAAGGAGGAGTTAATAAATGACTGTGACAAAAGAACAATTGCCGCATGAAGTAGCAGAGCGTCTAAAAAAAGGGGAAAAGCTTAACATCCTTGATGTACGTGAACACGATGAATGGGAGTCCGGGCATATTCCAGGCGCAAAGCATATTCCCTTAGGTGAGATCAACAGAGCACTGAATGAAGTTGATCCGAAGCAAGAAACCGTTGTTGTTTGCCGCAGTGGCGGTCGAAGCGGAAGAGCGTGTGAATATTTGTCATCTCTTGGTTATAACGTAGTCAATATGCCTGGTGGCATGTCGGAATGGTCCGGCGATATCGAATACGGCAAATAATTATTTTTATGAAAATAAGGGAGGAATATACGAAATGACAACTTTGCAAGTAGATCGAACATTGGAATGTGAAGGCTTGGCATGTCCGTTACCAGTTGTTCGCACCAAAAAAGCGATTGAGGAATTGAATACAGGTGAAGTGTTAGAAGTACGTGCGACCGATAAAGGTTCGGTTGCTGATCTTCAAAGTTGGGCGAAGCGCACTGGACACCAATATATTGGCTTGAAGGAAGAAGATGGGGTATTTCGCCATTACATCCGAAAATCCGATCCATCGGAAACCAAGGAAGAAACCAAACATCCGCATACAATTTCCAACGAAGAGCTCCAAAATAAACTTTCTGCCGGGGAAAAGCTAAACATAATTGATGTCCGGGAACCGGCTGAATATGCTTTTGGTCGGATTCCTGGAGCAAAATCGATACCGTTAGGAGAGCTTGAAAAGCGTCTCTCTGAGCTTGATCCAAATGAGGAATATTACATGGTTTGCCGCACTGGAAATCGCAGTGATACGGCTTGCCAAACCTTAGTAGAGAAGGGTTTTAAAAATGTAAAAAATGCTGTCCAAGGCATGACCCAATGGACAGGAGAAGTTGAAAAAGACTAATTTTAAAAAAATGGAGGAATTCAAAATGGCAACTAAAGTAGCAATTATCGCAAGTAACGGCGGACTGTTTGATGCTTATAAAGTGTTTAATATTGCGACGGCTGCTGCGGCGACCGATTCGGAAGTAGCCATCTTCTTTACGTTCGAAGGATTGAATTTGATTCATAAGCAGGCGTATCAGCAGCTTCCAATGCCCGCCGGAAAAGAGCATTTTGAGGAAGGGTTTAAAGCTGCGAAAGTACCATCTATTCCAGAGCTTGCAAATATGGCGCAAGAAATGGGAGTGAAAATCATCGCATGTCAAATGACCATGGATGTAATGAATCTGAAAAAAGAAGATTTCATCGATGGCATTGATGTTGGGGGAGCAGTAACTTTTCTTGACTTTGCGCAAGACGCAAATGTTACATTAACATTCTAAATTTAAGGAGGCTTAAAATGAGTACAATGACGATAAAAAAGATGACCGCAAAAGAAGTGACCAAAAAAGTTCTTAACAACGAAGAATTGTTTATCTTGGATGTTCGTAACGAATCTGACTTTAACGATTGGAAAATCGAAGGACAAAGCGTGGAGATCATCAACATCCCGTATTTCGATTTATTGGATGGTGTTGATCCGGCTTTGGAAAAAATTCCGGACGGAAAACCTATCTTGGTGGTTTGCGCGAAAGAAGGTTCGTCCATGATGGTCGCTGAACAAATTGCTGAAGCAGGGAGAAGCAATGTTTCGTACCTTGAAGGTGGCATGAAGTCGTGGAGTGAGTACCTGGAGCCTGTAAAAGTCGCTGACCTGTCCAGCGGCGGAGAGTTGTACCAATTTGTTCGCATCGGCAAAGGCTGCCTTTCCTATATGGTTCTATCCAACGGAGAAGCTGCAATTATCGACACCAACCGTATGATTGATCAGTACGAAACATTTATGAAAGAAAAGGGAGTTACACTCAAGCACACCATTGATACGCACCTCCATGCCGATCACATTTCTGGAGGAAGAGCGCTGGCTCAAAAGTATGGTGCAACATACCATCTGCCACCGAAAGATGCTACGGAAGTAACTTTTGAATACGAAAAACTGGAAGAAGGAAAGGACATTCTTGTTGGGAACGAAAAAATTGTCGTGCACCCGATTTATTCGCCCGGACACACAATTGGTTCTACATCCTTCATTGTTGATAATAAATACCTCCCTCTATAAAGTTAAATTTTCTCCCGAATACTCCCGAATTCTTAAAATCTCATAAACACCTAATAGTTGACACACCATTTATTATGGATACATATAGGTGGTCTTTAATTTATTTACAATAT
>NZ_JBHSQV010000104.1:0-5481 GCF_042658665.1 Marinicrinis lubricantis | reverse complement strand
TTCTATAATGGAAAAAGAATCCACTCCTCTATAGGGTATTTCACTCCAAATCAATACGAACGTATGTTTCATCCGGCTGCGTAATTCTCTCGATTTTATGTGTCCAATCTATTGACAGAGGTCCAAGTCTCAGCGATTTCAATCCACGCACTCACGTGGAGTGCGACTTTTTCAGAAATTATTGAAAGGAGAAGTGACCAGCAAGATTTCAATCCACGCACTCACGTGGAGTGCGACAATCAATGATAGGATCACAAAACTGGAAAAGGAATTAATTTCAATCCACGCACTCACGTGGAGTGCGACATGGGGATTGAGAAGATGCTGCAGGAGCTGCAAGCATTTCAATCCACGCACTCACGTGGAGTGCGACGAGCAATATACAAATCTTGTATAGCGGCTGGGAATTTCAATCCACGCACTCACGTGGAGTGCGACGCTGAAGCAAGAACGATGGTAAATCAGGCGTTGCAATTTCAATCCACGCACTCACGTGGAGTGCGACTATTGCTCGTTCTTTTGGAATTAAACATGTGGGGTATTTCAATCCACGCACTCACGTGGAGTGCGACACAAGAAATTCGATGGGAAGTAAGGGGAGGACGAAAATTTCAATCCACGCACTCACGTGGAGTGCGACACCACGGGATGGAGACAGTACGGCGAAATGATAACGATTTCAATCCACGCACTCACGTGGAGTGCGACACTCGAAAGGCGGGGGCGGCATCGGCGTCTACGTCGGATTTCAATCCACGCACTCACGTGGAGTGCGACACCCGGACAAATTGCGTGGCACAATGGTAATAATCCCAATTTCAATCCACGCACTCACGTGGAGTGCGACACGAAACAAACTGCTCACTTGGGCAATGCGTAATGCATTTCAATCCACGCACTCACGTGGAGTGCGACACTGAAAATGTTCGATTTCCCTTATCAGATATTTTACATTTCAATCCACGCACTCACGTGGAGTGCGACACGTGCGGCTGGCTCTCGGCACGCTACAGACCGGATGATTTCAATCCACGCACTCACGTGGAGTGCGACACAGATTAGTGAGAGGAGGTGAGAGAGTGAGCAAACAATTTCAATCCACGCACTCACGTGGAGTGCGACACAGCGCGCCTTCTAACCCCTTGCCCAGCAAGGCATCATAGGGCCAAAAGTGCGAACCTATTTTTAGAGTACTATAAATGCCCATGGTTTTCCACCCGAAATGCTGTAAACCCTTGCGGGGCGCGGGGTGCGAACCTCCCAGGGATTTTATGTTCACTTGGGGTTCGCACCGCGATTCTCAAATTGGATCTTTCCACCTATCCAAGTACAACATCAACTTGACCGCAGCCAAAGGTAACATTTCGCCCTATATGCAGGCATCGTGCGGCATATAGCCATGGAGCAAAATGATACATTTCCCCTTCGAACGTCATCGCTCCGAGCAAGCCGCTCAAATCCATTTTTATATGTCTCCTATTAGAATATCGGCTCATTTCGCTCCAGTATAAGCCCGAGGAAGTCGTATGTACCGAGCTCGACAACTCGCATATGTGAGCTGCTGCATCGGCTTGCACATGTCCGCCATACCTGTCCGTTAATGCCGCAACTCTTCTTGTAATGCTCCGAATAATCGTTGGAAAGTCGACTTCTCTCAATTGCTCCCCGGCCCGGCGTATCCGAAGTGGCGTTAACAAATGAATGGAACATCTGGAGACCCCTTTTTGTTCCTGGGTCGCAAGCATGTTAGAGACGGTTGATTCCGTATAAACTCTACAAGAATGCCAAATCGTTTCTAATCTATCGGCCTGCAAAATATCCACAAGCTCAAACTTTTTCCTCTCAGCCCCGATCTCAAAGTAGGGAACGCTAGCCATCGAGTCGATCACACTTTTTGTATAATTCGCGGCCCTGCCTAACAGAATGAATTTAAAGCAAAGCATATCTCCTTCATTGTAGATCCCTTGATATCTGGGCGGTTCCAAGATATAAGGGTTTACAATGTCCTGTTTCCCGCATCCATACCTGCGGTTTTCAAAAATATATTGATAAGCCTCAACATTCGTGGATAGTATCCATCCCATCACACCATGAAGCGTAGAACCGAGGTAACGCGGCAATCGTACGGTTTCGCGGCATTTTAATCGAATAAGCAACGGCATGTATGGCAGTGAAAACAACTCTAAATTCATCACGGCTGCTCCAATGTTACTTTAATCAGGCCGTAGGGTAGTCCCTTTGTCTTATCCAGATAAATCGCGCTGTTATATTCATCCCAATCATCCCTATCTGATATAACAGAAAGCGTAAGTCCTTTGTAGCCGCCAAGTATTAATAGAAAGTTATTGCTGCTGTCATCTTGCGGTTCATTCAGGATCGCTTGGATGTTATTCTTCATCTCACTCAAAATGGGTTGATCCTCTATTTTCACCTGCTCATATTTCCGGTTGATTCTTTGAACCAGCTGACCAAGCTTAATTCTCGCAGCTTGATCTGCCTCTTTAAAATAATGTTTTGGTTCTGGTTTTGATTTTGTCTCAATACAAAACAGTTCCCCGGAATGCTCCGAGTCTGCTCTAAGCATCTCAATAGCAACGTTGGGGAAGAACTCATCGATATAATATTTATTATTTTCCGAATCTTGCTGAACTTTAGTTAAATGGTATAGCTGAATATCCTCGCTCTTCACTCTGATATCATCTACCATCAACGAGCATCTATCTATATTAGTGCAGTTTAGAGTTAAAGCCCCCTTTATAGAGGAACCCGGAATATAATATTGTGTCTCTGCAGGCGCGTAACGGGGATATGTCCCATACTGATAAAACGGATAAATGATATTAACCCTGCCCTTGTTCAAATGTTCGGAAGCTTGCTGCCCCAAATCTTCCTGCGCGAAATCGCCCGCCGATTCATAGAATCCTTGATGATCCCTCGGGGACAGAGCCAGCGTCGACAAAGTCCTTATCCGATACTTATATTTACGAGGTAGCTGTGCCTTCATGCTGCTCCCTCCTATCTAAGTGAATTGGCATTAGACAGGCGTTTCCAAACACAATATCTCTTTGTTTGTTAAATGGTGATGGGATCGATCGACCAGCTTTTTTCCAACCTTCCCTCGCAAAAACAATGCTGCCTGCATCAATGAAACTAATAAACTTACCTGAATGCTCCTTGTCCCATCCTCCTGCAGAATCATAAGGGCGCCGCTCGGAGGTATACAGCTTCAGCGAAGACTTATCGAAATCGAGCGCCCGAGGCAAAAGCATCCCCAGATTCAAATAGGTACTCGTCTGTCCAGTCAAATCCCATGTTTCTGAATGTACGCGATCCACTACAAATGTATTGAAGCCTTGCGATGCTCTTGCCCCTAGGAAAAAACGTCTCTTACTCTCCTCAGCACGGCGCAGGGCATCCAGCAATTTATCACTCTCCGCACACTTGTCGGTGCATACGTAAAACGAAAATTTAGTAACGACCTCCCTTTTTTGTTCAGCCTGTACTTCGATGACGTTAACTTCAGGTACAGAATATACATTGGGATCAAGCCCTGGCAGATCATACTTGATGCTGTCAATCGCCGCATGGATCTGTTGGGAGGACTGTATAGAGGCAAAAGGATAAAGATGGTTGGCATGGTTCGGATTTTTTATTGCTTTGTAAATATCCCCCAACTTCATAAAGGAGCGCTTCTTTATCGCTTGATAGGTCTTTTTATCTTTCCCGCGATTAGACTGATCGGATGGCTGTCCAGCCAATTGGTCCAGTAAGTAAGTTTGCGGCATAGGAAAATAAGCGCGAGGCAGCATGTTGGACAAGGAGAGATACAACTCCCCGTCCCTGATCTTTGAAACCAGCAACGTTGCTTGTTCAGAAGAATATTGCTCTGCATACATATAAATTAACGCGCCAAATATTTTTTGAGAATCAGGAAGCTGGGTCAGCCGGCCTGTTAGCGACATCTCTACTTTATACGTTACAGTATCCGTCAAATCAATCGCCCTCCCGGCTCACATCTACCTGTATTCTGCCGTATCCCCGGCTTCCGGAATTACCCAAGCGATATATCCCGGTATTAAACTGATAGATGGCATTCTCTATAAATCGTGCAATAACATCCGTTGACACGGCTAATTGATTGAGCATGTAAAAATGAATCTCCCCCGAAAACTCCACGCCTGGACGTACCGTTTTATAAGTACGAGGATTGGCGACTACATTCGGATCTTCCTGAGGTTCGCTGACTTTTACCGAGTTTTTCGAGTCTATAGAGAACGGATCAACATCGCCAGTTTCTATAAGTCGCAAATCATTAAAGATTAGTTTCGGCGTATGATTAAATCCTTCCATTCCAAACAAGTACTCTGCCGATGCATTATGGATCGCTTCTTCCAAACGCTTCTCGACCCTTCGGAAACGCTCATCCTTGTCTCTCATTTCTTCAATCCGGGGTAAATTCTCTCGCTTTTTGGAGCGCAGATACTCTCGATAAGCTTCCGTTATCAGCTTTGCTTCTGCAGAGCTTCCAGCCAAATCCCTGACAATTCTTCTCAAGCTCCCTTTGAAGGAGGATGCCGGAATATAGGGCTTGTCATTATAGTCAGTGACGGTAAACAGATCAATGCCACCGATCTCGAATGTGCTCGGGGAACCACCTATAAACAGATTCGAAAGTGTTGTCACTTTCAAATGAATCGTATGCACGCTCATTTTCTAACCCCTTTCTGTCCTCTATAGTTTTTGGTCCGGTGTTTATTTCTATTGCTCTGATGTTTATCATTTTTATCCGAATACAAAGTTCGGTATCGTATGGATAGCTCGTTCAATCGATAGAAAATAAGTAAGGAATCTATATAATCATCCGTCCAAAGTTTGGTTTGGACACTGGCGCTCCGAAAAGCTTCTTTATCGAAGAACAATCCTGGTGGGGCTTTCTTTTCTAATTCTCTTTGGGCCTCCAACTTTTCCATATCTTCTTTCGACCGATCATTCACTGACTGAAGCATCTCAGCAACTGTCCCGATCCGGTTCTTGTCCATTTTTTTGAAGCGATGGAACATTGAGCTAGATATACGTAACCTTCGATAAATATCAACACTTGATCCATTAGGAGCGGTATAACTATCAGACATCGCAAAAAAATTGCGGAATTGGTGAATATCATACTCCTTAATTGTGTTTCCTTCCTTCAAAGAACCATATAGGCTTTGATGATACAAATACTTCAAGGTTTTATTAAACAAAGTAGCTCTAATCTTCTTTTTATTAAAATCAGACTTCGCAAGCTTGATCGTATCACCAGTAATCACAAAACGCGAATCGGAAAATAGCAGCAGCATACGTACATACCCTTTGAGAGTGTAAAATAAATTGTGTAAACTCCTAAACCAAGCTAATCTAGTAATAGACATCAGGAGGCAGGAGAACACAACATGAGCATGTTTACGAAGGAACAACTTAGACAATTCATTAGTGAGAATA
>NZ_JBHSQV010000103.1:0-5398 GCF_042658665.1 Marinicrinis lubricantis | reverse complement strand
ATTCGACACTCTTACCTTACCAAACGAAGCGGTGTTTTTCTATGTCGTCAAGCATTCGATCTAATCGATCACAAACTCATGCTGCACTTGCCATTAACCCGATTTTGGCTCTGCGAAAGTTGAGTTACTAATTTCAATAGGAGCCATTTTTTCTTGACATACTTGTGTGTAAGGTAATTATAAATGGCATTAACCAACCTGTTGAGTCTAATCCATAATAAGTCCCAAATGAAGAAAAGAATGATTACCTCAATCCAGTATATTGCTAGTAGTCCATACCATTGAGTTGCCCATTCCAACGTGTGATTCCAGTCGATTATTATTTGCATAACTCCCAATGGGCTGTATTTGAAAATAAGCAAAAAAAGTATGAATATTAATGAGGTAATAAATAACCATTCAATAACGATAGCTTTGTTTTTGGAAAAGAAACTAGTGTACTTCTTATTCAATAGTATCCTCCTATAGTGCTTAGTCTCACTTCTATTTTTTTATGTAATACTCATCCTGTAAAGCATAACATAGACGTAAGTTCGTTGATTACTCAGATTTGTAATATTTTGACGGCTTCTTAGACTGATTACATGAAGTTAATCGTAGTTCCTTCAACATATCAACATAATGACTTCATGCTACTAAAGGCCTTCAATATTGTTTGTATTATGAAATATTACGACAGTTTAGGCCAAAATCCCTTCTTCTCTCCTATATATCAAACTTGTCTTATTGCTGTAACGTTGATTGGGAGTAAATTTGTCAAACTCATCAAATTCTATCATTGTGCCACGTCAACCTTGACTCATCATATGTATCGTGCGTTGATTGGCAATTATTAATGGAACGGACTACGGAAATCTTGTAATCCTTCTCTCATATATCGCTGTTTACTCAAAATTGTAACGTAACAAAAAAGCTGAACCCTAAGATTCAGCAATGAGTTATCACATTATTTGAAAAATGAAGAATGTAAATAAAGCTACTGATGAAATAATCGCAATCCAGATAGCCAACCTCCCGGCCACGGGTTTATTTCGTGTACGCGGCGGGGTATCGCGAATTATCTGCACCTGCTCATATAGAAATTCAATATGCGATGCTGTGCGTGTATGTACGCCTTTGGCTTTACCCAACTCATCGAGAATTTCATCCATAACCGCAATGTTTTGAGCGTGATACACAGCTAAAGTCAGTACAAGCTTGATGGTTGTCTGCTGAGCCTGCGTTAAATCTCTCATTAGCGTAATCAGCTCTCTGTTCGTGGAGCCTGTGATCGAGCCAATCACTCGGCCAACAACACCCTGATTCTCCAGTCGATCAAGTCGATGCTCAATGGACGAAAGCTGGTTGAGCGACTGTTGCACAATTTCCTTAACCTGTGACTGGTCAACTAGCTTTGGATTTTCCTTCACGGTTTCAGCTACTTGTCGCTGATCCGGCCATTTCATGATTTGTTGTCCACTCACCGCCATCCGTTATCAGCCCCCTTTCAACCGATCTTGCAGATTGTCTAAACGGGATAAAATATCTTCCGCAGACCTGCTGTAATCAATCCGCAAACCGTTGTTGTTGATCCGCTCCTCTTTGTTGTAGATCGCGTCAGCCTGTAATCGGTCGGCACTCATATCTTCAGCAATGGAGACAGCTCGTGCCAGTGCTCGTCCATTCATCGCGGTAATTTGAGCTACATAAACGGTGCCGTTCGCCAACAACTGAACACTAGCATGAACAGCTTTCGTTGTACCCAAAACCTCTCCGAACATACCATCTCCGTATGCTTCATCCAGCAGACGGCGTAGCGATGTACCGACTACAAAACCAATTCCAAAGCCGATAATGCCACCAGGGATGAATAGCGATAGGCCTGCTAGTGCTCCGCCTGTAATCGCTCCTTTTGCCCCGTCTTTGGCAATTCTTCTTTTCATTTCCTCGAATGTGATTTTCCCGTTCTTGTATTGCAAATAAGACAATAGGCTGGACACCCCAACAGAAATAGCCGCACCAATCACCGCACCACCGACAACTTTTTCAGCAACCTCTCCTGCCGTGATGTTAAGAGCCAGTTCTTCATTCAGAACCTTATTGCTAAGCCCCTGTACAGAGTTCTGTTTGTCCTGAAGCGTACCCATTACCTTCGTTGGATTTGGGACACCCATTTCGTGAGCACGATCTATGAGCTCCTGCGGCCCAACAAGCACCGTTGTTGGTTTGTAATGGTCGTTGCTTAGAAAATCCTTAAGCGTACTGTTGATGCTGTCGGCGGAGCGAAGCGTCTTAACCTGAAACTCGTTAATGACTTCGCCTGTTATTCGGTTAATTTCAACAGCATCGATGCCCGGCGTATTGCTGATAATGCGACCATCCGCATTGCGAGGGAAATCGATCTTCGTGAACAGACTGCGGATATTGCCTTGCATCTCGCGGATGAAATCCACTTCACCAGCGGCATCTCCTTGAGTACATGACATTACAGTTGCGGATGGATGATGAGGTTGTGTTAGATAAGACGGTAGTAGCGGAACTATAGGAAATTGCAACACGAATAAATCGACTTTCTTTTGACTGCAATTAGGTAAATATGAGAGGATACAAGCAAGGAATTGTTAATTGAATCGGTAGAGATTTGAGTAGATTGATACATAATTTTAATTATTAAAGGAAACTAGCACTTTCCGGCAAATATAAATAAATAATTCTCCATCGAAGCGATTGTCAGAACAAAGAATTGGAAATGCTAGTCTTAGTAGTTTGGTATGTGTGCTACTTATATACGGCTTTAAGCTATACTGTGTAGTAAAGGTACGTTTGCTAGATAAGCAAGAAGACTTACAGCGGGCATGAATACTCGCGAAAGTCGCGAAACACAAGGGCTTCGCGGCGAAAATCATGCCCGTCTCTGCATATTAAATTGCTGTTTATATTAACCTACGTTGAGTAGCTAATAGTCTAATATATTTTGGTTACTCCATTTGCAGGTTACTTTGAAATCAAAGAAATCAAAGTATTCAATAACGTTTTAAAGAGAGGTTGATGCATTGTGTCAAATAATGAATTTGAAGGAACATTAATGGAGGAAGAACAGGACTCCGAGAAATTGTTTGGATATGATTATTCACAGGATATTGATATCTATCCTGATGCTACTATTAAAGTTGAGAGAGAACAATACTCAATTTTTGAGTTGAAACGAAAGTATTCAAAAAATCTTATAATACTTGATCCTGAATTTCAACGTAAGGATGTTTGGGAACCTCAACAACGTTCAGAATTAATTGAATCTGTACTTATGGGGATTCCTTTACCACTTTTTTATCTTAATGAAACAAAAGACGGTAAGCTTGTTGTGGTAGACGGACGCCAAAGGCTAACTACATTTTTTAGGTTTCTCGATAATAAATTCAAACTACAAAACTTAAAAATACTTTCGAACATTAACAGTAAATTTTTTGAGGAACTTGATGATAATTTTCAATCAAAATTAGAGGACTACCAAATTATTGCACAGGTTATAAAACCACCTACTCCAGAAAGAATTAAGTTTGATATTTTTGATCGTGTAAACAGGGGAGGAACTCGGCTAAATCAGCAAGAAATGCGTAATGCATTGTACCAAGGAAAGGCAACAATATTATTAAAAAAATTGGCTGAAAGTAATTTGTTTCTTGAGGCTACGGGAAATAGCATTACAGATAGCCGAATGAAAGATAGGTATATGATTTTAAGAATGGTTGCATTCTATTTATGGAGAACAAACCGCTTGTTGGATGCAAATGGAAATAAACTAGAATATAGGGCTAAAGAATTAGACGAGTTTTTAGGTAAATCAATGGAAAGAATCAATGCGATGAGTGATCAGGAGATTATAAGGGTAGAAGAAGCGTTTCAGTTATCCATGCAAAACAATATTCTGTTATTTGGAAATAGGGCATTCAGAAGAACATATGGAGAAAGAAGATATCCTGTTAATCTAATCCTTTTTGAAGCTTTTGGCTATCTGTTTTCACACTTTAGTGAGCAGGAGTGCAGGGATAATAAAAATTCTATCCAACAACAAGTAAATAAACTCATGAGTAATTATGAATTCAATGAATTATTGTCTACTGATAGAGGAAGAGGTGTAGTTATACCTCAGATATTCAATAAAATGGATGAATTGAAGGAGGGGTTTAAACGTGATTTCAAAATTAACAGTTAAAGGTTTCAAAAGTATAGATCATATTGAATTGGATATTAAACCTCTAACATTGTTTGTGGGCATGAATTCTTCAGGGAAATCAACAGCTGTTCAATCTATTTTACTTGCAATTCAAAACATAACTGAAGAGAAAGTATCACCAATAAATGGTGAACTAGTTTCAATTGGGGATTTCAACGAAGCAACTAATTTTAGATCTAACTCAAAGGAAATAGAGATTAAGTTACAGTCTAGTAATTCAGAATCAGTTCATATGAAAATATATGGAAATGAGCATCAATTGACTAAATGTGATTTTGAAGGGGATAGTTCTGTAATAGGGTATCTTAATCGTAAGAATAAGTGTGTCCAGTATTTGTCCGCTAATAGAATGGGGGCTCAGGATACCTATTCCAAAAACTACAGTAGTAATGTGGATTTTGGTACTTTAGGTGAGTATGCGATTCATTATTTTGAAACACATAAAAAAGATATAATTGAGAAAGACCTGATTAAAGATCAGGAGCTTGGGAGTACACTTGAAATACAGGTAAACTATTGGATGAGCTATATTATAAATGCAGAACTATCTACGGAAGATATAGCTCGAACGGATAAAGTAAAAGCCCAGTTTCATGTTACTGGAAATCGTAAAGTTAGGCCGAAAAATATCGGTTCAGGACTAAGCTACTTAATAGCTATCATAGTTTCAATTCTTTCATCCAATAAGGATGATCTAATTATTATTGAAAATCCAGAAATACATTTGCACCCAAAGGCTCAATCGCGTTTAACGGAATTATTTTCCTTTGCATCTAGAAATGGGGTCAATTTAATAATTGAAACCCATAGTGATCACATTTTTAACGGTGTACGAAAAGCCTTAAATAAAAAAAATATAGATAGGGAAGAGGTAGCTGTTTACTATTTCAAAATTGACGATAATTTTACTACAGTACCTACGCTTATTGATTTTAAAGAAAACGGAAATGTGGTTAACCACCAAAGGGGTTTATTCGACCAATTTGATGACGATTTAGATGAATTGTTGGGGTTATAGCATATGGATATAATTATAAATGAGCAATCATTAGATGGACAGAGAGCGTAAAATATCTTGTGTAAATAGATAAATAGCAAAAAGGAAGACCTTTCTTGTAGAATTAAGTCACCACAACCAACTCACAAGAAAGAGGTCTTCCCTATGAATCATTTTACATCAGATTT
>NZ_JBHSQV010000102.1:0-5373 GCF_042658665.1 Marinicrinis lubricantis | reverse complement strand
GCCTGAACATCTCAATTTTATCGGAATGGTCTTGTTGGTCAAACCCTAGAACCCTCCACCCGCATAGCGGGTGGTTTTCTGTTTCGCGCGTTTCACGCACTCAACTGGCTAAAGCCATAATAAAAAAACACAGCCTGAACATTCATTCAAGCTGTGTTTTTAACCTCATTTTTCATGTACTTGTAAAGTGCAGGAAATTAAGCAGCCGGTTGTTCTTCTGCTTGATCTGCAGGCTGCTCTTCTTGTCCAGCATCACCGGAAGGTTCCGTGACAATGAGTTTGGACACCATTTCCGCATGACCGGTTCCGCACATAACGGAGCAGTGAATATTATAAGTTCCCGGTTCAAAAGTGTATTCTGCGGACTGTCCGTCCTGCAGATTAATGTCCGTACCCTCGATTTCCACCCCATGAATTCCGCCGCCCGGCTTGTTTTTCATCGAGATAATCATTGTTTTACCGGCTTCAATCGTATATTCGGCTTGATCAAACTTAAAGTTTTCCGCTACGATCCGAAGCTCGTTCTCCTTCACTTCTTCTTCTGCCGCTTCTTCCCCGCCATCAATTGCCGTGAGTGAAAAAACTACAGCAAAGACAACAGCAACGAGAAACAATGAGAGCATCACATACTTTTGCATCTTACACAAGACCTCCATGTTCACACGATGTTCATCATTTATTCTACATCATGAGTATTCAATGTTACCATTTTACAAAATCAAAAAGGGAATTTGTTGGGACATCTGTCTTGTAAATTGAACGATTTGTGACAAATTTGTGATTTATACCCCGCATCTATCATTATAGACCAACGGATTGGAATTTCAAACGAAGGCTTGATCAAATTGCTTACGCCCCATGACCAATTCCTTCTTTGTATAAGTGCCCGGCCGATGCGCATTTTATAGGAGAAGAGCCAACTTCAACTGGCGGTATGGAAAGGAGATGCGACACGATGGTGGAACAAGGACAGCATCAAAGCCGCTTACAGCGGGCGGTAGAGCATGCGGAAAGAGCCGTACAGGAAGCAAGAGATACCGAAATTGCGGTACATCAAGCAAAAAAGCAAAGTGACCCTTCCGCTTTAATGAGTGCAAGGCAAAAGCTGACGCAAGCCCAGCTGGGTCTTCAGGATGCGGAAGAGCATCTGCAAGCCGCAGCTCATTCAAGCCAAACCCAACAAATCAAAAGCATGGTGAATAACCTAGAGCAAGCAGAAATGAATTTGGAGGCATTCGATACTTCAAATCCGAAGCAAGTCCGCTAATGTGAGAGCCATCAAGGAGGTTAGGCCATGAATATGAATAAAAACCGAAGCGCGAAAGGATCGAGCCGCCACGCAAATCGGCAATCCATTTCAGAAGAAGTATTGGAAAACTACAAAAAGCATGCATCCCAAAATTCATTGAACCATGAAGCGGACACATTATCTAATAAATAGCCGATATCAGGACTGCAGTATTAACTGCAGTTCTTTTTCATGAATATTACTACATATTGTGACAAGATTCCCCATATGTAATACAATAGGATCTGGGTATTGGTTGCTATTTTTGAAAGAAATTTTGAAACAGATCAAGTTTTGAAGGTACATCACGGATTCAGATTTAATGTGTTTCGAAAGCAAAAAAAGAAAGACCTGGATGGAAAGGAGTGCAAAAGCAATACCAGCATAACTGTCTCCAATACCTATATGACTCATCACAAACCATACATAGAGAAGAAAAGGTGGCTTTAATGCAAAAGAGAGGAAACCTACTGAAACGAATGAATTTCAAATCTTTCAATTTATCCAATTTTTCCCTGAAAATGACATTACGAAAAAAACTGACGATTGCCTTTTATGTTATCTTGTTAATTCCAAGTATTATCATTTGCCTGCTGTCCTTTAATACAGCAAAGAGCAAAGTGGAAGAGCAATTAATCGCCGGTGCAGAGAAAACCGTATCCCTTGTTAACAATGAATTGAATCAGAATATGCTTCCACTGATTAAGGACTTGTACTTATTTTCGAATACATTAAGCGGTCAAGCCGGGTATGACGCCAGAGTAGAACTAGAGCAATATTTTGCCCTGCATCCCGAGCTTGACGGAGCCGTGATGGCGCATGAAGATGGAAGCTTTATCTATACGAGCAATATGACTTTTCCAACCAGTTACGCTCCTAAACAAGATGATTGGTATGCAAGGGCTTTGGCCAATGAATCCAGTGTCTTTATTTCCGAACCTTTCGTTTCTAAGACATCCGGCAAGCTGGTCATGACGCTGTCTGTCACGACCCAAGATAAACAAGGCGTAGTTGGACTATATTTGAACCTTGACGGATTATTTAGAACATTGGATTCCATCAAGTTCGGCAAGACAGGTTATCCATTCATTGTCGATGGACAAGGTAAGTACGTTTACCATCCAAACCATGAGTTTGGTGAGGCGTTTGAACAGTTTGATCAATTTTCAATCGAAGGCCAATTAAAACAAGATGGCGATACCATTGTTTACGTCACCAATATCAATACAAACTGGAAAATTGGCGGCATTATGTTTTCCAAAGATATCGATGAGGAAGCCAGTTCCATCCTGTACATTTCGCTGATTGTTCTTGTTATCGCAATTGTTGCCGGCGGTGTGCTCATCCATTTCATCGTTCGATCCATTACGGCTCCTTTGAGACAATTAGTCAAAGCATCCACCCGCATCAGTCAGGGTGATTTGACAGAGAAAATCGAAGTAAAAACCTCTGATGAAATCGGAGAACTCGGCAGCAGCTTCAATGCCATGACTGAATCCCTGCGTTCCATCATATCGAACGTACAAACCAATACTGAGCATGTTCGTCATTCCGCTCAAGACTTATCACATCATGCGGATCAAACGACTGAATCCATTCATCAGATGAACACGGCCATGAAAGAAGTAGCGAGCGGCTCTTTAACTCAGGTCAAGAGCTCCGAAGACAGCGCAAGAGCGATGGAAGAGCTTGCTTCGGGTATTCAGCGTATTGCTGAATCAACCTCCTTCGTAGCTGATATCTCGGGTCAAGCGACGGATGAGATTAAGTCTGGACATGAATCGATTGCTAGTGTTGTTGATGAGATGAGCGGCTTAAATGAAGCCATGAAGGAAACGAATCAGGTGGTTGCCACATTAGGACAACGCTCCGAGGAAATTGGCAAGATCGTTGATCTCATCCGAGATATCTCTTCTCAGACGAATCTGCTTGCCCTGAATGCTTCAATCGAGGCAGCTCGCGCTGGAGAACACGGCAGGGGTTTTGCGGTTGTAGCTAATGAAGTCAAAAATCTCGCAGAGCAATCCGGCAATTCAGCAAAGCAAATTTCTAATCTAATTTATTTGATTCAGGAAGAAACACAAAACGTGGTACGTTCCATGCAGACTGGAAATAAAAAGCTGCAGAGCAGCACCCAATTAGTTCATCATACCGGAACATTATTTGATAAAGTAAAACAAACCATTGAGCAAGTCGCCGAACAAATTCAGGAAATTTCTGCGGCAACCGAGCAAATGTCAGCAGGTACGGAAGAAGTGACGGCTTCTGTGGAGGAAATGCACAACATCGCCATGGAATCCTCCAAAACAACAAATGCGATATCTGAGCAATCCAATCATCAGCTTGAATTAATGAAAGGCATAGATGAATCTGCAGCTGCTCTTTACCGCATGTCTGAAGAACTTCAGAATCTTGTGAAGCAATTTAAACTGAACGTATAGCATGGATTTACAGCATACATTAACCCGAGCATGTTCAAAAATGCTCGGGTTATTCCATTTATTTGGGACTTAAGCCGACGCGAGTAATTCGAATCTTAGGGTGAACCGTCACGGACAAATTCTTATATATCTCGCGCCATGCATCACCATCATCGATATGGCTGTCCCAATACGACGGTGCAAAGCTACGTACTCTGTCGCCGAAGCCGAATATATCCGAACCTTTTTTCTGCGTTTTTTGGATGAGTGCTTCAAATGACTTTCTAAATTTTTCAATAGCATTTTGCTCGATTTTCATGATATCTTCAGGCTTCTCCAGATCAATTATTTTGCTTGATTTCTCCTTTACAATCCCTTTAACGGTAACATATACATCAAAGTGCGGCTTGCCTCCTCGAAATGACAATTTATAGCGTGATTTACGTTGTGTGGACTGGAACATAATCATCTCTCCGTCTGTATCGGGGACTGGAATGAATGCTGATGATCCGCCTGGATTTTGTTCTGTTAATCCGTTGAAATACGCAACCTCATATGTTCGCAGCACTCCTTGCATCTTATCGTCTCGAAAAAAAGCAATCCCCGAAACTTCAACATTATTCTTATCTTTTACCGTTATGAAGGGCAAAAATCCGTCTCTCCCTTCCTTAGACCGGTCAATCCAAAACTGTCCCATCAAACATTTAGGCATTTTTCCCATCCGCGTTGCCTGCCGAAACGTTTGCGTTAAATATAAAGCGGGGACTCGTTCAAGCTTTGGGGATACACTCATCGTATGGGCAGCATCATTTTCATTTACTGCAAGCCATACGGTACGTCGAATTTCCGGAATCCGTCTTAAATATTCCGTGATATCATCAATCCCTGCTTTGGCAATATTTTGGTTTAAAATAATTATTTGTAGATGTCCAAAAAAAAGTTCATTCGCGATATATTGCTGCAGATTCTGCATCGCATCTTCCATCGTATGTCCAACCGAAGAAACAACCCATACTTTCTCTGAGCTTTTTGCACCACCTCCTCCACTTTCTGGGCCTAAAGGGATTTGACCTGGAATAGCGAGCTGTGCCGTAATTTTAATCATCCGTTTTTTCGAGGATGTAGGAACTGTTTCCTTCGGATGGCTTACAGGAGACTCCTTTTTCATATCCTCTTCGGTTGCGGGATCTATAGCTAAGGCGAGTATTGTACCTCTTTCCTCAATTTCTACCCGATCCCAGCAGCCTGTAACAATAAAAGGGATCATACAGATCCATAGCAGCTTCCTTTTCATGTAAACCCCCCTTTCTTCCGTATGACAGACACGATTAACAAGAACAGAGGGTAAGCGATCGTTAAGAACAGTCCCCATACACCGATCCACTTAACGAATTGAAAGGTCTGCAAGCTGTTTCGAGGAAGCATCGATGTAATAAATAAAATCGCAATAAGCGGAATCGTCATTAGTCGATGACTGCGAAGCCTTAATAATCGGGATCCAAAGCAGCTAATTAACATAAAACCTGACAGCATCGTTGTATTATCCCCTTTAAGTAGACAATGTTAAAAAACCTACAGTACGCTGTAGATAACATTTTACTTAAAGGGGATTTTTCTATGTCGAGAAAAAATAATACGTATTCAAATGAATTGAAATTAGAAATC
>NZ_JBHSQV010000101.1:0-4967 GCF_042658665.1 Marinicrinis lubricantis | reverse complement strand
CACCAAAAAAAGCTGCGTACCTGTTCCGACAGCGGTTATTAGCAGTATTGGAGTTTAGTACTGGAATGAAACATAGCCCCTAGCTTTCATGCCGGGGATGTGGCGTAAAGCCATGATTGTTTTTGTTTGCAGCTCAAGGGTTTCCGCTTCCGGAAAGTAATCAATTGAGGTGATTGTATTTTATTGGATATTGAGATGCTACGCTAACCTTATGAAACAGAATACATCGCTGCAAGGAGGACCGAAGCCGTGGATGCAAAGCAAGAACTGGAAACAAAAGAGCTGCCGCCCGCGCCAAGCAAATCCAATAAAATCGCTTCTATGAAGAAGGAGCTGATCCGGAACAAATATGTTTATATCATGCTTGTGCCGGTCGTTGCCTATTATGCTATCTTCCATTACGGACCGATGTACGGGCTATTGATGGCATTTCAGAAAAGCTATAATTTGTCGGAGGGCATTTGGGGCGGCGAATGGATTGGCTTTGATAACTTTACTACGTTTTTTGAAAGCTATTATTTCTGGAGACTTCTAAAAAATACGCTTATCTTAAGTCTTTATAGTATTCTTCTAGGGTTTCCCGCACCGATTATATTAGCTCTGCTGCTAAACGAGGTGAGAAACCGATTCTTCAAACGAACGGTACAGACGGTAAGCTATTTGCCGCATTTTATTTCCGTCGTCGTGGTTGTCGGTATGCTGAAGACGTATTCGGCGCTGGACGGAGGCTTGTTCAACGTCATTCGTTCGATGTTCAGTCTAGAGCCGATCATGTTCTTCACGGAGCCGGACATGTTCCGTCCGATGTATATCTTATCGAATATTTGGCAGGGAGCGGGCTGGGCATCGATCATTTTCTTGGCAGCGCTTGCAAATATCGATTCACAGCTTTATGAGGCGGCCAAAATCGATGGGGCCGGAAGGTGGAAGCAATTTCTCCATGTGACTTTGCCGGGGATTATGCCAACGATCGTGATTATGTTCATCCTGCGTTTAGGGGCCGTCATGAATTCAGATTTACAGAAAATATTGCTCATGCAAACCGCACCGACCTACGAGGTATCGGACGTCATTTCGACGTTCGTATACCGATCAGGCGTGCTCGAAGCGAATTATGCTTACTCAACGGCAGTCGGGTTGTTTAACGGAGCCATCAACTTCATACTGCTTCTCTTGGCGAATGCGCTCAGCCGAAAAGCCAATTCAACGTCGCTGTGGTAGGAGGGGGGATCAAAGGATGAGACGATCACTAGGAGAAAAAACGTTCGATGGATTCAACTATTTATTATTAACGCTGGTCATTGTCGTATCGGCTTACCCGATGCTGTATATTTTGAATTCATCCATCAGCGATCCGACCGAAATGCTGCGGAACCGATCCTTTATGCTGTGGCCGGAAGGGTTTACGCTGGAGGCGTACAAATATGTGCTGACAAATCCTAAAATTTATACGGGTTACATGAACACGCTATTCTACGTCGTCGTGGGGACATCGTTCAACCTGCTCATGACCTCTCTGGCAGCTTATGCTTTGTCTAGGCCGGACTTGTATGTCCGAAAGCTGCTGATGAAGATTATCGTCTTTACGATGTTTTTCAGCGGGGGGATGATTCCTACCTTTCTGCTCATTCAGAATCTCGGTTTGATCAATGACAGGCTGGCTCTGATACTGCCTGTTGCGATCAACACGTTCTATCTGATCATTATGAAAACGAGCTTTGAGGGGATTCCGAATGAACTGGTCGAATCGGCCAAGCTGGATGGAGCGAATGATTTTACGATTTTGTTCCGCATCATTTTGCCCGTTTCCAAAGCGATTTTAGCCGTACTTACACTTTATTATGCGGTGGATCATTGGAACGATTACATGGGGCCTTTACTATATTTGCGGGAACAGAATCTCTACCCGATTCAGATCGTGCTGAGGGATATCCTGCTCAGCAACAGTACGGAGGCGATGGGCGGCGGCGTCGATACCGGCTTCGCGTTAGGCGAGAACATTAAGTATGCGACCATTATCATCTCGACTTTGCCCATCGTGATGGTCTATCCGTTCATCCAAAAATATTTTGTTCAAGGCGCTTTACTCGGTGCCGTGAAACAATAAACAACCCATTTGAAGGAGGAGTCTTGTTCTATGAAAAAAAAGGGGATATTATTCGTCTGCATCATGTTCCTGCTCGTGACCATACTCGGTGCATGCTCTAACAACAATGGAAATTCCGATCCAGAGCCGTCATCTGAGGCTAATAATCAAGAGGAGCCGCTAACCGAGATCCCGCTTCCGATCGTTAATGAGCCGATGACTATCGATTATTGGCGCGCAAATGACGGAAAGCTGACGGCTTCACTGGAGCACTTCGGCGAAATGGCTGCTTACAAGAAAAAGGGAGAGCTGACAGGCGTTAAGGTGAATATCATTCACCCGCCGCTGGGACAGCAAAAGGATCAATTCAACCTGCTGGTCACGACCAATGATATGCCTGATGTCATTTACTACAACTGGGCCGATGCGATTGGCGGACCCGAAAAAATGCTGGCAGATGGAAAAATTATTCGTCTTAATGAGTATATTGACAAATACGCACCGAATTTGAAAAAGCTGATCGAAAGCGACGAGGATATTCGCAAACAGATTTCACTGGACGATGGGACAATCTATATGTTCCCATATATCCGTTCCGATGCGGTGAAGTTGAATGCGACCGCAGGTCTGATTATCCGGAAGGATTGGCTGAATAAGCTCAATCTCGAGGTACCTACGACGATTGATGAATGGTATACCGTACTGAAGGCATTCCGCGAAGAAGACCCGAACGGTAACGGAGAGAAGGATGAGCTTCCATTTACGGGCAACTGGGGTCCTGGGGATTTGACCAAGCTGCACGATTTTGCACCGGCATTCGGTGTCCTTGGGGGCTTCCACTTTAAGGATGGGAAGATTGTATACGGACCACTCCAACCGGAATACAAGCAATTTATTGAAACGATGGCCAAGTGGTATGAGGAAGGCTTGATCGATCCTGAAATTATGACGAACGACGGCAAAGCGTTTGATTACAAGATTACGAATGACCTCGGGGGTTCCTATCAAGGCGGTGTGTTCAGCGGTATGGCCAAATATTTCAATCTCATGAAGGACGCTAATCCCGAATTTGATCTCACGGGAACACCCTGGCCGATCGGTCCCGCAGGCAAGCCTTACATGACATTCTCGTTAAATACGAAGGTGCTCACTTACGGAGAAGCGATCACTTCTTCTGCGGACGAGGATGAAATCAAGTACATCGTGCAATGGATGGATTTCAATTACAGTCCGCAAGGTCACGAGCTGTTCAACTTCGGAATTGAAGGCGAAAGCTACGTGAAGGAAGGCGATACGATCAAGTATACGGATAAAATTATGGATAACCCGGGCTTAACCTACGATCAGGCGCTTGCCACTTATGCGATGTCGATCATGGACGGCCCGATGAATCAGGATAGCCGTTATTTGGATGCACTGATGACCTTCGAGGGTCAGAAACAAGCCAATCAGGTTTGGATGGAATCGGATGATTCCCTCGTGCTTCCTACGCTGCGTTTCACGGAGGACGAATCTAGATTGAACGCTTCGGTTATGAATCCGATTTCGACCTATGTGAGCGAAATGATGACGAAGTTTATTATGGGGCAAACGCCGCTTTCCGAATATGACAAGTTTATCGACACCATCGAGAGCATGGGAATCGATCAAATTATTAAGATTCACGAAGATGCATATCAGCGTTATCAAGCAAGATAAAGGTGTGAGAAGGACACGGTCCGAAGGGCTGTGTTCTTTGTTTTGTAGTGGATTCGAAGTATGGAAGAATGAATTATTTTCTCCCAAAATGGAAAGGAAAACCAACGATGTGAATTGAAGTACTATGGTTATAAAGGGGTATTCATTGGTCCGACATACAACAAGGAGGCAATCATGAAAGGCTTTTATATGCTATTACTTACTATGATGGTATTTGTATTATCTGCTTGCGATTCATCGAATCAAATACAGCCCATAAAAGAGGAAACACTTGATTTTGATCTGAAAACTGCAACTCAGATGGTTGAGAAAAAGGAAACAATGATCATGGAATTAGCGAAGAAGAAAGAGCTTTCGATATCGGAGTTTCGCGAAATAGAGAGATATTTTACGGCAGATTTTGGAGATCATGCGAAGGACATTTTATCTATGCTCACTCTTCAATTTATGGATGAGGAGTCGAAAAAGTACATTGCACAGGATACGTTTTACCCAACGGTTTTTCATGAGGGAATTCATATTACTAGTGCGGTTATTTATAGGAGTTACTACGAAAATGATTTTTTCAATCAAACCAGATTAACGATCAGAGAAGAATATGAAGGTGATGACAAGGAACTGGAGGATTGGTACAGGGAATATATTTTTACGCTAAACAAAGATACCGGAGAATGGGAGCTTCATGGTTTTTCAGGCATCCTGAATTACTCAGGAGAAGAGTTTAATTTAAATTATTTAGAACTAAAGCAGTAAGGGATCGAAAGACATAGAAAATGCATTTTAAATGCACCGGAAAGGTAACGAATCGGCTTTGATCTTCCCCGTAGAAGATGGCTCGGTGTATGGGGTGGACCAAGTCGTTGCATAAAAGCGCCCAACGGGATTTTATTATCATCGTCATATGGCGCCAGTAATCTGTGTGTCGCCCATGGATTTCGGTGAGCAAGTACGATTGGTCGCCCGCAATTTGAGAGATTTTTTTACATTGGTATTCACAGGGCATGAATTTCTATTGTTAAATGTATTTGGCACTAAGGAACAATATCTTGAGGCGTTACAAAAACAATCATGGCTTTACGCCACATCCCCGGCATGAAAGCTAGGGGCTATGTTTCATTCCAGTACTAAACTCCAATACTGCTAATAACCGCTGTCGGAACAGGTACGCAGCTTTTTTTGGTGG
>NZ_JBHSQV010000100.1:0-4784 GCF_042658665.1 Marinicrinis lubricantis | reverse complement strand
GCCTACGCTCTTACAGAAAATCGAGGTTCAGAGAACATTCTCCACTACTATCTCTTAAGCTGTCAAAGTTGAAATAATGAGAATGAGTGCGGAAACAGGAGAAAAAAATACTTTTTAGTAGGAGGAATTTTATATGAACGGTATCGGACAAGAACCGACGATCGTGGGTTTAAACCAATTAGATGTAGCGATTTTGATGGGTAAGTACTCGATTTTGCTCGGAATGATTAACTTTGGCACAGCCAAACAAAAAACAATTGCGAAAAAAATACTGAAGGAAATGGAGTCTTATATCTATAACCATATTAATCCAATTAGCTTTGAACTGGGAAATCGAAACCTCGGTTTAAATGAGCAAGAACTTCATTTCATTGACTACGCATTAAATTGAAGTGAGCAAAAGTGAATTTCCAATAATGATATTGAAAGTGAGGGAACACAATGGGGAAAGTTGATTTCAATCACTACTCTAAGAACCAGAATCCTGTCCAAGAATGCCGCGTAGGTCAACAAGATCGTCTCACAGTTCAGTTTAATATAAGCGAGGCAGCAGTTCTAATCGCTGAAATGCATCAATTATGTAAAGCCGGATTAAGCCCGGCCCCTTCCCTTCAAAACCGTTCGACAATGGAAGAAAATCGCTATTATGAGGTTGTAATCCGATCACTGCACGTGTTTGCAATCAAACATGCAAGGCGACAGTTGAGATTGCCCCCAAAGGATATTTCCGCCTTATTTAGACAAAAGGATATAAAGGAAGATAAGGAGCTATTCGAATGAATGAGTTTGAATGTAAACTTTGAACCGCCTTCTCCCCTATGGAAATGGTTTTTGTATCCTATGATGAGTTTTTCAGTGATAGGCTGCCTTTATTATACCTTTTCCTTGATCCATGCGGATCCAGTAAATTTGGGAGTGAAAATCAAATTAATTGCTTCTATTTTCGCTTTATTTGCATCTTCCAATCTTTTGATTGGATATCGATATCTCCTATGGGCAACGCCGATCAAAAATAAATTATTTCAATTGTCACAAAAAAAACCGGATATAATTCAATATCGATTCGGCCGATTTTTTATCGCTGAAAAGATTTTAGATGCTGAACTCCCCAGTCACCGCTGGTTCAAACGACTGCAACAAAAGGATATCCAAGAAGTATATGAAAAGGATAATAAGTAAGTCCAGGAGGTAGCCATGGGACAAATTGATTACAGCAAATATCCGAAAGTTCAAGAACTGATTCAAGAATGTAATCTTGAGAAAGATCAGGATCATATTATCTGGCTTCAATTTCGTAAGAGCGAAGCAGCCGTATTAATCGCTGAAATGCATCAGTTATGTAAGGCAGGATTGAGTCGCAGTATTACGCTCAGAAAAAGATCGGAAATTGGAGCGAATTTTTATTATGGTCGATCCGGTTCCCTCCATGTCTTTGCAAAAGAACAAGCAAGAGAGGAATTAGAACTGTCTTATCAAGATGTTTCAGATCTATTCCGGCACAGGGGTGTACATAGGTTATTCAATCGTAATATCAAAAAAAGTAGAAAGTAGGCCAAGGGCAGTAATTTTCCGGGCAGCGGCATGACATCCTACCCGGGGTATAGTATCTACCTTCGACAAAGGCGTCTTCGATATTGAGAGCATCAGAATTATCGAATTTAGGTGGAAAATGACTTAGTAAACGTATATGTAAATGTAAACGTTGATGTAAACGAAAACGTAAACATAAACATTTACCTTGAAAAGGAGATTTTTTATATGGCAAAAATTATTTCGTTCGGAATCCAAAAAGGCGGTTGCGGTAAAACGACATCATCAGGAATTACGGCTTACTTATTAAGCCAACACCAAAAGGTTTTGGCGGTGGACTTAGATTCTCAAGGTAACTTAACGGAGCTTCTGACACAGACAGATATTTATGATTTCACTGGGAGTACGGTTTTAGAAGCCTTGAAAGAACAAGATGCATCAGATTACATCTATCCGTTGACCGATAATTTGCATATCCTCACCGCTGAAGATTTATTGGCCACTTTTTCACGTTATTTATACACTGAGTTTAGGGGGAATAAAGCCCTTGTATTAAAACAAACCCTTCAAAAAGTGGAAAATCATTATGACTATATTATTATTGATACCCCACCAGCCTTGGGGGATCAAACAATTAACGCTCTAGCCGCTTCCGATGCGGTTGTCATAATGTTTGAAACATCCAAGTTTTGTTACTCTGCGTTAAGCCGTTTTGTTGAAACTGTTGGACATGCTCAAGACAAGTTGAACCCTAATTTAAAAATAGCCGGGATTTTGCGTACTTTAATTGATAATCGACGTTCCGATGCCAAAGCTTTCATTGAGCTGGTTGAAGAGGAATATCCCAATTATCCTTTTCATACGATCATTAACCGCAAGGCAGCAACCGGAAGAATTCCGATTCATGGCCTAACTGAAAATCCAGAAATAAATCAAGCGATAGACCAATATCATGACTTTGTCCAGGAGTTGATTCAGCGTGTCTAACATGAAGGATCTTCTTAAAAACAAGGTGAAGGGCGAAAAAAAATCTGCCCACGACCTCCTCATGGAGCCTGCAAACGTAAATGTAAATGTAAACGAAAACGTAAACATAAAGAAGAAACGAAGGGAAAAATTTGAAGATAAATTCGCCAGGGCGACGTTTTATATCGAGAATGGTCTATTAGAAAAAATAAATGCAGAAGCCGGAAATGAGAAGGGAGAAAAGACAAGGATCATCAACGAAGCATTAAGACAATATTTCAATTCTGGGTAAGACACCTCTCCCTATTCAAGAAATGTCTAATAACATAAGGCGGTGATTGTATTGAAAAGACCTCTTATACTAACCTGTTCCTTGTGTTCACATTACGAACCTAACCGATCCGTTTGTTCGCTCAAAGGGGGAAATCGAAATCCTCTCTCCACCGAGGCCATCGAATGTAAGCGTGAAGGAGTTTTCTGTCGCTATATGTATGTGATCCCGGACGCATACAATTATTACTCACTTGATGAAGAAATACCGGTGGATTGGAAAATCGATTACTCTAGGCTTCATACAGATTCGAAAGGCATCCCTCTATTTGTGAATACCAAGAGGGGGATTGAAAAAGCGATACCGGCCAATGAATCCGTAAAAGCATTAAAAGGAGATATGATATTAGGGGTTCAGCGAATATTTACTTATCAAGGTCAGCGAGAGATGATTTGTGAAATTGGTGTAGAATTAGCGAAAAAGGAAGCGGAAAATGCGCGTATTGAATTAACGATTCTACCTGAAGAAAAAGGTTGGGCAGGAATTCGTGAATACAAAGTCAAACACAATGAACAGAGATCCACAAAAAAGAAAAAATGCCCTTGGATTAGTAAACAAGCAATTGAATTATGGGACTGAGTTGAAAAATCCCCCTAACTCTTAATAAGAAAAAACTAACTCATACCCGGAAAGAAACCCAACTGCCTAATTCCGTTACGGAAAGAATTAGGCAGTTGTTGTTTAATTGAAATATTAGGTTAAGCCATTTTACCACTAGAGTTCCAACTTTATCATTGTCCAGACATGAAAGGTGGCATACAATCTTTTAACTGTTTCTTTTATCATTCTAAGACATAGTATTAATCAAAGTACAGATACTCATCCCTATTATCATCCAACCATTGAATAAAGACTTCGGGGCCTTCTTCAAAAGCTTTAAAAACTTCACATAATCGCCATTCGATTGCACTGCCTTCCTCCAAGTCTGATATCTCCTTTACCTTTTGAATGAGCTTTTCACTTAAAGTGACATCCATTCTAAGCTTTTGATATACGTATGCAAGCTGAATCAAAGTAAACACATAGAACAAATCAAAGCTGTTTGGGTTTCCTCCATATTCCGTAATTTTTTTAGCTTCCTCCAAATGAATCTTTGCGTTCGCCCAATCCTCATTTTGTACATAAATCCCTCCCAAGTAATGTTGCCAATCAGGAAGAAACCTTGATGTAGAAACAAGAATATTTCCCACTTTTAGTTTTTTCTCTAAGGGCCAAGATTTATCATTGAAAAGAATATGTGTCATTAGTTCTATCACATAGTCATTAAAGTAAGCTTCTTTGACATCCCGGTTACTAATTGAATTTAGTCGAGTCTCCCATTCCGCATCAAACACCGGTTTGAAATTATATTCTTTCTCTACATGGCCATATAATCGCCTCCACTTATATTCCTCAGCTTGTCCGACAGTCCACAACGGACCATTCGAGGTAACTTGAATTGATGGGAGGTAATCTTTTATTTCAGCATTAAATTTCTTTATATCCCAACCCAGGAATTTTGCAAATTCAACTGATTCGATTCGATTATACAGCCGTCTCAGTTCCTCGTGATAGATAATAGGCAACCCAGTCCTCAAATAGCAATTCACAATTTCTTCTGGCGCAGTTACATAGCTAGCAAGAAGATCAATAACTTCATCATACCGAGCTATCGTATATTCATTTTCAACGAAATCATTATAATCAAGTCCATCATCTAATAGTTGTTCAAAACCTCCCCCTTGACTGAAGGTGTGAACAGCTGTTGTAATCGTCGCTGCACTTTTCGGATCCCCCCAATTAAGAGCCATATTATGCTGCATAAAAGCCAAATAGCAACCAAGCGTAGCACAATTGTAACCGTCAAGTACTTTTGAGCAGATTCCGCTAAATAAGTTTCAACACCTATGAATTACCAAATATGGTTTCTCGGTGCTTGAGGCGGAAGCTATCTCCGCTTAGCTTTATCACTTCGCTC
>NZ_JBHSQV010000099.1:0-4232 GCF_042658665.1 Marinicrinis lubricantis | reverse complement strand
CAAGCCGTTGAGCAATATATCTACTTCTATAACTTCCAACGCTTCCAAAAACGACTCAACCATCTGGCACCGATACAATATCGACACCAGATGGCTGCTTAGTCTTTTTAAAGCTGTCTACTTGACAGGGGTAAGTCCAAACATCGATTCCCAAGGTAATCCATGGTCTTCCCAATTCATATCCCGCTTCATCAAGCACGTCCATATCAAGTTGTGTATGATCAATTTGAACGATGTGCAAGGGATACATTGCTTCATTATTTGAATATCCACGTTCGACAGAGTCGAATTTAGCTGCCGCGCGATCCCCTTCTCTTAGCCGGATCTCCACACTTTCTTTAATTCTTCCAAGTAATTTCATAATTGTAATCCACTTCGGCGGTTCAATACCCAATTTAATACATTGTAGTTCTATTGAATCAAATACAGCCTGCTTGCTTGGTTTTTTTACGTTCAGGTACTGCTTTTCAATTGTATTTTTAAGAATGGGTATATACTTCTCATCTAACCGGATGGTAAAGGTATCCAACACCCAGTCTGGCTTCTTTGGATGACAAATTTCCAACAGCTTATTATCTGTTCGATATAAATGTCCTTCCCCCGCCCTACTGACCAACGCTTCTTCTCCTCGTGTTGCCATTTCTGCTTCCGCAAGACGGAATTTAGCCAAATGTCTTTTGATAGTACGAACCGAAACACCGCGCGGCGTTATTCCATCTTCATCTTCTTTAGAGTATTTATCTTTTATTTTTTCAATAAGCTCTTCTTGAGTTAGATCTTCAGGCGCTTGGCTCTCGGATAAATACTCCTTGTAAAATTCATAAAACTCATATATTGCCTTAAGATCATGTTGTTTCACTCGTTCCAATACCAAGATGGGTTTAATCAAATTAAACCGAAACGAAACCTGTTCTCGTTTATTTCCATCTATTGCATCTAAAATCGAGCGGTATTTATTATCCTGCTCCTCTATGCTTTTCAGCATGATTTTTCCTGGACGGAAAGAAGGATTGGTGACTAATTCATAAAAATTAATCCGAATGGTTTCTCCATCCCCTTCCGACCGACGAAGGGAAACAGTTGGGGGATCAATCGTTATAACGGTATATTTCCGCCCAAAATACATTAAATCAGCATTGAGCTTTAACTCATTGAATTGCAATGTTTACCCGCTCCCATCCATCTAAAAACAAATTCTGCGCTTGTTTTTTATCTACAAAAACTAAGCTGTTTTCAGTAATTGGTGATCTAAGATCTACATTAAAAACACCAATTGCAATTAGATGATAAATAAATGGCATTATCTGCAGAGGATGCTTTTTGTGTCGGAAGCTTGCAGCGAGTTCTTTTATACTTATTTCTCCAAAAAAACGCACCCGCGAAAGTAATTCTTCAATATTTTCTGTTAAACCGAATCTTTTTTTGGTGAATCCCACCAAAAAGGTGATATTCTGATCAATAACTTTTGGTAAATTCCGGGGATAGACGACCACATAATCCCAGTTATTTAAAAATGCGTAGCGTTCACAAACCTGGTAATGACGAACATCAGTATCAATGGACGATGATTCCACATCATAAAGACATGGTATATTCCCTTGCTTAAATACAAGCACATCCGGTACGAAGAATTTTGCTTTGTTTATTTCATCCGTAATTTCAACCGGTCGTACATAATAGCGCAGTATGGAATTATCCAATTCAAGAAACGAGAAAAATTTAAACTCCGTCATTGATTGATATTCCACCGAATGGTCCATTTTATGGCTATAAAATTCACCTATTACGTGTGGGTGAAAACGGCTGCCCCTATTATGAACTTTTCGTTTAGGCTGGTAGATTACATCTTCAATTTTCCATGTCTTGTTGTTCCAATCCATTACGGTACCCTCCTAAAATTCTCTGAGCTTATTTCCAGATGCCTACATACTGTATCTAGACATTTAGATAACAGTTTATTAAGATGGGAGTTAACTAAATGTTTATGTTTTAACTATTTGGTTATATTATAACCGTTTGGTTATAATAATTATAACTTCTAAAAAGACCTTTTTCAATTTTATGAACGGAGGGAAAATATGACTTTTGGAGATAATTTAAAATATTATCGAACCGAAAAGGGATATTCTCTACAGGATTTAGCCGAAGAACTTGATGTTTCAGCAAATTATCTTAGTAAATTAGAAAGAAACTCCGGAAAAGTTAAACCTGAATTTTTACCCGCATTATGCGGTGCTTTAGACATCACATTAAACGATTTATACAAGGAAATTGAGGGGAATCCCTTCAAAACGAAGACAAATGCTAAACATGAAATTAATGGTGAGAAGTTAAAAGAAAAAAATACATAAAACTAAAGCACAAAAGGCTCTTTACCCTTTATTAAACCAGGGAAAGAGCCTTTTGATTTATAAAAATGTGCATTGTGTAACAAATATTATCTCAATAAGCATGTTGGTACGTATTCATTATGTCTGACCATCTCGAAACATTGTATCGGTGGGAGCGCATTGGACCGATACCCCAAGAATAGAGCCAAATGAGTTGGTCCGGCGTAAAAAAGATCTATTTTTTTTGCCTCCATACTTCCGGCAACTGTGCTTATCTCCCTTTTGATTTTTTCGACAATGCTGTTTGCTTGCTTTGCCGAAACAATGGCTTGTGATGAATATAAATGCAACTTTGATAAATGGGATATCTCATTTCTTTTCATAAAGGCTTCAACTTCGGAAACAAGATTTTCTTTCATAATACCGACTGTCACAACAAGACGATCTCCAGAACCTTTAATAACCGTAGAAGTGAGAGCATAGTCTGGCGTTTGCGAATCGGCATGATCATCGGTCGACCAGAGCTCACCACGATAATCCATATCGATTGCAAAGCCGGCAACAGCTGAAAAAACTTTTCCAATGGCAATCGCGGCGGAAATACGTCGATTTCCTTTTAACTCTACCCTTCGCGTTCTGCGTTGTTCTTTTATCCACTTAGATGTTTCGGATAGCTGCGGTATAAGCTTAGAATTCCATTCTACTGCGGGTGGGTAGTTTCTTTCTGCGCCTCCAAAAAATGAAGCCCATTCAAATTGGAGTGATGTATCGCTTTTTATAACTTCCTCCGTTTCAGTTGAAATGACAACTGGTTTTGGTGGAGTGCGGTACTTTTCACTGATAGCCGATTGCATTGTCTCTTCTATTTGTTTCCTTGTGATAGGTCTTGCTTTATTCGATCGAATCAGCGCAAGCAGGTTGTTAAAAATACCCGCAAGGTCTCTACCCGGTATATCCAAATAATCTGGCAAATGACGCAGGAGCTGTTCTTGAAAAAGACCTTTTGCTGTTTGTTCGTCAGATAGCAGATTCCAATTGGGTTCAATAAGAACTTTCTTATAAAGAAACTTTGCCATATTTTCGTCTTTGCCAAACTTACGAACCCGGTCAACATAATCAGCATACGAATTTACAGCAACACCTGAAGAGTCTTCATAAAAAGGCTGTGGATCACGTATCCGGCGCAATCCGTTTATGAGCGGCTTTATATCCTCTGATATTCCATTGCAGCAAAGGGTAAATCGTCCGAATGTGCCTGGGCTTCCTTCATCCAATTCTTTAAATCGCTCAATTTCTTCCCAAAATTCTTTTGGAGCTATATGATGATTTTTAGCTTCTAGCGCTTCTCGGGCAATACCTTCAGCAGGAGAGAAGAACTTTGCTTCAAAATCAGCTACCCCTTCACGTATCAACGAATCAAACCCCTCAAATGACAACCAAAAAGGGATTTTACTAAGAATCAAGCTCGTTTGAAAATCAAAGCCAGTCTCTGCCGTATCTCCTCCTTGCGATTCGGCTTCGAGCAACGATGGTTTTGACTTGTTATTATCCGTCAATTAGAATCCCCCTCAAATAATAGCTCACCTGCCATAACATCAAATCCAGACGCAAATAGATTGACACTACCGGCTAACTCCCCAGCCTCCAATTTAACGATTAAAAGAATTGCAAAATTTGCACCGACGGATGGGTCGTTAACGATTTCCCACATACTATCCTGATCTCGATTGCTCGGCATTAACGAAAAAGAGGGATGCGAATGCCATTCACCCAAATAATTAGGGCTTGCTGAACGATTAAAAAATCCAGTAACAGCAAGGGTTTGAGGCATTCTTTGTCGAATTCATATGCAAGGAAATCGTTGAAATACGATGAAAAACCGTGCACATGGAGGATGACGAT
>NZ_JBHSQV010000098.1:0-4025 GCF_042658665.1 Marinicrinis lubricantis | reverse complement strand
GCAGTTCCTCGTGATGAACCTGGAACGCCGCTTGCGGCTTCTTTTTGTCCTCATTCTCAACATGCTGCTGAAACGTACCGCCTACAGACAATTTGCTCTCTAATGTTTCGTTCAGCAAGCCCTAATTCCATCTCGTTCGGAAGAAGTCTCACTTCGTCATCCAGCACCACCTCGGTCCGATATTCGGTGTAATCGCGGCTCTGATCAGCATCCTCGAAGCGGATCTTTATAACCGTCTCTCTGCCGGTCGCCTGATAGGGAATCGAAACATCGGAGGTCAGCATATAAAGCCGATCTCGATACTTAATGATTCCTTTTTGAATGACGAGATGTTCGCCTTCAGCTCTTACCGCTGCGCCGGCAACAATGCCGTCCGACCAATCTTGCAAGAACAGCTCGCACGCATGCCGGGGATAGTCTCTTAAACTCTCCAGCATCTCTGTTTTTAATATGCGCCCCTTCACAAACTGAGGGATATGATCCTTAAACATCGCTGACCTCCCTGCTGTCCTACTTCCAGCCGTCGAAGAAATCCAATTCGCTCAAGTCGTTCTCGAACGCATAAAATTTCTTGCGTCCTAGATACAGCTGCTCCTCTTGACGCGCGACCGGCACGACGTGAAAGCCCCAATTGTTCTCACTGGCAAATACGAAAAACTTCATCTCACCGTTCATAATCGAGTCGGTGTCATCCTGCGGAATTTTGTTTCCGTACATGGCATAGATGTCTTGATACAATACATTCGTAAGCGCATGCTCTTCGTTATGATACACATAGCGATGCCGCAGCTTGCCGTCATTGCCCTTGAGGTAGAACTCCACCTCTGCTACGCCGATCGGCCGGGATATCGTTCCATAAATGCGATTTAAGCGTTCGTAGCTGCTGATCAGCACAATTTCCTCTTTCATATGTGTATATGCGCTCACCGAATATGGCACCGCCGGATCATGATTCGTAATACTCGCTTCAATCGTGCCTGTCTTTTTGGCGCTTAAATAACGGATCGCTCCCCGTAAGCAGGCCAGCTTTAAATCCGGAACAGTAAAATCCTCTTCCGTCTTCTGCTTGAATTCAATGCTGCGGCCAGGTACGAATTCCTTCAGAGCTTCGCGGAATACATCGATTCGGCACGATTGTCCCGTCAACTTGATAATCGAATATTCCTGAAGCTTGCCCGTGCGGTAAAATTCGTCTAAAAACTTGCGTACCGTCTCATAAATATCCGCTTTGATCAGATGATTGATTTCCTTAATGTTAAAGACCACGTCTGGGAAATCATAAACCGCTCGGAACCCGCTTCCCTCGATAATCGATAAATACCAGCGGTCTACAGCCGTAATCTTCAAATCCTGCTCCTGCTTGTTCTCGCTGTCTAGTTGGAACCTATTGCGAAGAATCCCCGTCTTACGGTAGAATTCTTTCTTCATCTCCTCGGCAATTTCCCATAAGAAATAGAAATTGCTTTTGACGCGCTGATATTCATCCCTTGTGCGATTTTCATACGCCGTAAAGCGGGTCGGAATAACCTCCTCCGCCTCTCGGTAGCAGGCCTCAAATCGATCATATACGGCATCTACGCCGTGCTCGTCGACATATCTGAAGATGTCATTGCCGGGAATATCGATCAAGCTGTCAATATCCGTCGTTAATCTCCCGTTGCGGTAATAATCGGCAAACACGATCTTCATATACTGCACAATCCGGTACGTAATGTTGTTGCCGCCGAAGTTGGTGTCGCCATTTTCATAGGTCGTCTGAATATCAATCTTGTACGATATCGCACTGTTCGTAATTCGGAAACGACAGGATGACAAATCCGTCGTTCCTCCGCCGCAATCAATGACCAGCGCCTTGTATTCCTCATCCTCCAAGTAGCTGCCTCGGTCGATCTGCTCTGCAATCGTATTGAATAATACGGACATGCCCTCATCGAGAACCTGGTTCTCCTGTATGTCATACTCCGGCAAAATGTCCTTGAACATTTCCGCGAACTGCGTCTTCATCTTCACCGGACTAGAAATATGAAGCGACTTGAAGCGGCACTTAAACTGCTGCTCCGCCATCTCGACGACGTACAGCAAATAAGCCCGTAAAATATCGCCGCGTTTGACACTGACCGAATATCCTTGACCGTCGGTCAACTCCTCGATCTTGCAGTAATTGTTAACCCATCGCTTCATGCCATGGCATACCGATGCAGTGCCGCTGTAGCCGTTCTTCTTCATATACTTCATCGCGTCATAACCAAAGTCGTAGCGGATCTCCTCTGGATTCGAACAATCTGCTGCGCTGACCATCGTAGGGAGCGCCTCAATCCAGCGAACCGCTTTATGCGTTCGATCCGGAAACAGAACGTAATTGATGCTGCCCAGCTTCACCAGCCCGTTCAATACCGCATTGCTGCATACATTGGAGACGTACCTGCTGTCCAGATAAGCCCCCGCCGTCGTATTGGAGGTTCCGAAATCAATCGCAAGCACCGCCGACGTCTGTTCCAAATCGCGGATTTCCAAATCCGGTACAGCGAGCTTATGGTAGTGAAGATTGACGGGAGGCATCGGAATATCCTCGTAGTACGTCTTGTATAAATATTCCGAATCCTGCTTGCGAAAGAAGAGCAGACTGTACTGCTTGTTCGGTGTGCGTCTAATCTCATGCCCCTTCTCCGCTGTCAAATAATAGACGCCCTCCTGCCCGTCCTTCTCCAGATTCAATATCGCGCATATTTCCAGCTGCCCGTTCACGAGCAGCACATTCGATTCTCCCAGCTGACCGCCAGTCTCTACGCGATACTGTTCGAGCTTGTCCATTCTCAGCCCCGGATAAAGCAAAATTTTGGCCGGTACACGAATGCTTCCGTCATCAGGCAGCTGGGTTTTCAGATATTTATGCAGAGCTGACTCCAGCCGTTCAATGCCCCCCGGTTTCGGCGAACGAATCAGCAGACTTGTATCCGCGCTGCGATACTTCAAGATCGTCCGAATCAAGCCCTCACGGTCCAATGAATGCGCCAATCCATCGACTAGACGCTCTTTATAGCAAATATTGCGCAGCTGAAAAGTGGTCATTTCCTGCAGCTCGTCGCGAGTATATAGAACGGTGGCCCGCTCTCTCTCCTCTTTTTGCGGCTTATTGTAAATTTTGTATGAGTACACCATCTTTATCTCCTCCTTGCCGTCCCGGGCAATTCAATACAGCACCGTGTCCCCCATCACCATCGTCTGCTCTTCTCCAATCATCCCGACACAGCCGTTCCAGAAGACGACGATGTCGCACCAGAGCGGCGCGAACAGCTCCTTGAGCAGCTCCAGCTTCATCCGGTGCTCTTCCGTTTCTTTGCGATTCATGAAGAACAGCAGCTCGTCCTTGTCCTCCCTTGAACAAACAATCACGCCCGGGAACAAGCTGCGGGCGGCACGAGTCAAGCAATAGACGGCTTCCCCCGTCTCATGCAGCTTTAGCAGGTTCTCGGCAATGACTTCCTTCTCCCGCTTACACAATCCCTCGAACCGCTGCTGTATGGAAGGCCCATATGCCCCTTCGTCCAAATCCCTCGTGACAAAACGGATATAGAAATCCCGCTTCGTCAGTCCCGAATTCAAGTCGAGTTCCCCTAAGAAGTGAATGACGATATCGAAAAGAGTATGCCGAAGCTCAAAATCTTCAGCCATATTAGGGTCGAACAAATCGCCAAGCAGCTCATGAAAGCGGTAGTACGGATTAATCTCAATCCGCTGTTCCAGCGTACGAGGATTGAGCGATTCCATGCTCAGCTCCATATACGGCGAAAAATATTCCGCGGGAGAGAACTGGATATGCTCGCGGCGTATCCCTTTTCGCTCTGCCTCGATAATCAGCTCCCATATATAATTCATAAGAGCACTCCCTCGCAGCGATACGTATTGTCAAAACTTCTATAAGAAATAGGTTATAAAATATCTCCATAGAGGGCTTTATAGGCAAAAAAATTGCCACCCCCTAAATTCTTTGGATAATTGAGGTTACCACACACCCAACAACCAAG
>NZ_JBHSQV010000097.1:0-3662 GCF_042658665.1 Marinicrinis lubricantis | reverse complement strand
AGGCAACGTAACACCCAAAGAAATCAGGGTATGAGGCATAATCATCATAAACGATGAAAAATCGAGCGATTCTATGCAATCAATCGAATAAGAGGTGCAGTGTCCGATATTAGGGGGTTAAGCCGACTGAAAGTAAATCGAGGGAAAAGTGAGGTACGTCCTTGGAACCGTAAGTTCCTTGGATTTAACTTCTTGAGAGACAAGTAGGCGACATTTCGATTCCTCCATAAACCATCTCACGTTCTAAGGAGAAGGTACGAGAGCTGACGAGCTGAACGTGATTGATGTCAAAGGAAAAACGTAAAATTCATTTGACTCGCTTATCGACTAGGGGCACTGCGAGAAATTCGATCTGTGGATTCGCCGCAGGTTACTCATGTGTTTAAGTGAACAATGGAAACGAGTACGCACCCGAATTCGCGAGCTCCGAGCACTCGGCATACCGAAATGTGCCTGCCTTTATCATGGCTAATTCTAGGCGCGGAGCGTGGGAAATGTTTCAAAACACAAAAAAACGCCCTCTCGAATTCTAATGGGAAGCGAAAGGGCTGAAAAGTTTGCTATCTCGTTATTCAGAGCTTTGTTAACCTTTGGAACCGCCGTATGCGGACCCGCATGTACGTGGTGTGAGAAGTCAGGGTTAGCAGCTCCTGCTCACTTCAAATTCTTGAAGAGAGGAAAAATGATAAAACAAAATTAATTAACACAATAGATAAGAGGATATAAGTTGTGGTTTTGCTCAGCTTTTTTGTAGAAGGAGAGGATGCTAACCATCCTTTGAATTGGAAGTAGTTCCTATATAAAATGAAAACGACTAAAAAATTTGCAATCATTAACAGGCTGCCTGAAATATTCGAAAGATCCAATTGAAGCTTCTTATATAAGAGCCTTTCTAGAAGTCCCAATATAATAAATCCAATAAACATAATGATTATAGCTCTGAAATATTCAAATACATATAAAAGAAATTTCACGGTTTACATCTCAACTCCTTATAAAGGGAATTTTAACCATTTTAACCATCTGGACTTTATAATGCAAGTAAGTTATACGTAAGTAATGCTTTCTGGAATAGTTTATTCTTCTTTATGACGAGGTAAACAAAAGGAGCAGCAGGATAGTAACGGTATACCATCCTCGTTGCCCCAAAAAAGAGTATTAGCTGAAATAATGATGAATATCCTTGTATTTTGGCTCAGCCGAATCACGATCCCACTTCAACGCTTCCCATAAATCGATGAGCGCTTCATCGTCACCGCGGAGGGTGCGTACGTTGTGCAAGCGGATGAGCAGCTGGTGAAGCGGGTTGTCCGGAGGGTAGTTCCGATGCATCTGAAAAAAGATGTCTTCGTGCCGGAAGAACACCAATTGAGCAAACGGTATTTGAATTTCGGTAGGGAGCTTATTCGGCATGAATAGCGCGCGGAACAACGCTGCATCATCCATCGTATGGCCCGCCAAATTAAACCATTCCCGAACGCCTGGAAATGTGATTTCTATATTGAGCATGAAGCATGTTTCAACTTGCAATTGATCGAGCATTTGTGCGTTCATTATTAATACGTCCCCCTAACCCACCGAGCGCTTGACATATATAAGTCCTCGTCATCGTTCGATAGAGTTATCGTGATGGCGGCCGGCAAATCCTTCACGTAAATGTCCGGCGCTTCGGTTTCACCATAATCCCCAGAGTTTATTACATTGTTGTAGTTTACCATATTGATGATGGGTTTATCGAAGGTCGGATCCTTCAGGTTCGTTCGCGTGACAAGCTCTTGCCAAGTGACTCCGCCCGTAATTGGATTAGGGATGGGGACGATGCCGCGTTCAATTTTCTTAGCGTACGTACCGTAATATTGCTGGATTCCGAACACAAACGTGATGGAACTGGAATCCTCTTCGCCCTCACTCTCATTCATATACGGCACATCTTCAAAAGGTTGTCCTGTCACCGGATCGATCCCGCCGTTTGCATCCAATATCGTCAAGTTTTGATTGCGTATAATCGATTTTAACTTATTGGCGTATTGGCTGTCCGTTGCGTAGCCGGCACGCTGCAGTTCGTTAGCAAACGCATACGGATTCTCTTGGGCAAGTGCGTAACGATACCTTGGATTCTCAAGTAAAAAGTCGGAATGAACAGCAAAAGAGTCCAGTACGCTATCGTACGAACGGAAAACAGCTACAGTCTGCACGACCTCTCCCTCATACTCTTCGCTCGTTTCAGCCGAACAAGTGGGTCCTTCGTAACCCTCTTGAGCCTTAATGCCAAATACGTTATTGCATATACTTCTGCTGCCATAAGACGATTCAAGCGCCGCTTGTGCAAGAGTAATGCTGGCAGGTATTCCGCTCCTGCGTTCTTCCTCCTGGGCCGCTGCAGCGTATTCTAAAAAGAACGGATGATTTAATGAACCTAGTTCTGTTGGAACCGTAACAACCTCTGTCTCCTGAGTCGATTCGAGCTCCACCCCGCCCCCGGTTCGGGAGCTAATCACTTGATTCGAACCCATGCGGCGGATCGTTACAGTCCCATTTGTATCAAAGACAGGAGGCGGAGTATTCATGTACACCCCGGATACATATAGCATTTTTCTTGACCAATAATCATAGTCTCCGCTTTCCTCAGCCCATTCCACACTACGGTCTATAAAATAGAATGCCTCTTTGTATGAAGGACGGCACATGAATTGGAAGAAAGTTGCCCTTGTAAGTAAACTTCTCGACGTGATATATTATAACTCCTGCCGCTGATGAGGCGGCGAGGAAATGAAGCCTGAGGGCAGCTGGAATGAGTTCGGGTGGTGGACATCGATCAGATGAACATCACAAGCTGGAAAAAAGTTGCACTTGCAAATGAGCTTCCAAACATGATATATTGTAATTCCGGCTGTCGAACAGGCAGTTGGCAGGAAGTGGAGAGCGCAGCTTTGAAATGATGGTTCTTGTGGTGAGCATCGATCAGATGAACATCACGAGCTGGAAAAAAGTTGCACTTGCAAGAAGACTTCTAGACGTGATATATTATAACTCCTGCCGCTGATGAGGCGGTGAGGAAAGGAAGCTTGAGAGCAGCTGGAATGAGTTCGGGTAGTGGACATCGATGATGAACATCACGAGCTGGAAAAAAGTTGCACTTGCAAATGTACTTCCAATCATGATATATTATAAATCCGGTCGTTAAGGCGGCGCGGTATTTGTTCTTTGAAAACTGAACAACGAGTGAAACTGTGCGGATCTCTTCGGAGATTCAAAATTAGTCAGTATTGTAATGAGCAAGTCAAGCTTTACCTTAATACCGATGATGAGTTGTTTAGCAACCAATCATCTTTATTGGAGAGTTTGATCCTGGCTCAGGACGAACGCTGGCGGCGTGCCTAATACATGCAAGTCGAGCGGACTTTCACGCTTCTTCGGAAGCATGAGGGTTAGCGGCGAACGGGTGAGTAACACGTAGGCAACCTGCCTGTAAGACCGGGATAACTAACGGAAACGTTAGCTAATACCGGATAGTTCTGATCTCTGCATGGGGATGAGAGGAAAGAGGGTTCTGCTCTCACTTACAGATGGGCCTGCGGCGCATTAGCTAGTAGGTAGGGTAACGGCCTACCTAGGCGACGATGCGTAGCCGACCTGAGAGGGTGATCGGCCACACTGGGACT
>NZ_JBHSQV010000096.1:0-3567 GCF_042658665.1 Marinicrinis lubricantis | reverse complement strand
CATTTTGAGTCCTCCTTGGGTATTAATTAAGGGTCCTTTTTGCTTCGAAGCTTTGGACACCTCGTATCATACCAAGGGGGCTTTTTTTGTTCAAACCTCAAATTTCTTCATTACAGGAATGCTCCTTTTTGGTATTCATTTCACCTTCATTATTTATTATAGTTGAAAGAGAAATATGTTATTTAAACATTGAAATGATCCGTTAATTGGATATGGTCAAATGACATCGCAGAACTTACTGAAACAGCAATTACATCTGTAATAAATCATGGTAAATTTCGTATATAGGTAACTCTTTATAAAATTCTTGAGTTTTATTATCCAATTGCTCATACACAGCTTGAGCTTCAGTTCGGTTCTTTAGTAATACATTAATACAAAATAATAATCCTATGTCATTTTTCTGTATTTCCTCATACTTCAGTTTAATTAGTGCTTTTGTTTCGAGATCAGATAGGCCAGAGCAAAGTCGGTAATTTATTTGTAATAAATTTATCAGTACTATATTATTATGATCTCGATTATTCCCTTGTTTTTCGTTATGTTTCATAATTATATATTTAGCCACATCTAGTAAACGTCGATCACCACTCTTATCAAATGCTTTTATACATTTTAAGCAAAAGTTGATAGAATGTGTAAATGTTACTTCGTCAATAAATGGATCAAACTGATCAAAAGACTCGCATACAATTCGTGGGTTAAAATTACAAGATGTTAACGAATCAATATTCAACAATATATATATACTATATGGAATTGCTTCACCATTAATATCGTTTTTTATGAAGCACTTTATGTTCAACGCTTCATTAGCAAATGCATTTATAAGGATTTTGTCACTCTTCGGTTCATAGAACACAACAATTCTTCTATTTGCGATGTTTAAATTAATTAACCTTCCACTTCCAGGCTCTTCAAGATTAATTCCAATTAATTTATTTTCAAGTGTTATTTTTCTTAAAGTTCGAAGTATACCAAAGAGATTTGCATCCTCTCCTTTCTCAAATTCAGTATCAAGTGGAATACCAAAGAATTCAAACGTTTCTTTAAGTTCATTTATCTCTGCATAATGTTTTGTTACTTTCTCGTATTGAACTTTTAATTTTTCTGTATTTGAATCAAGACTCAAAGTACTACCGTTAAATTCGACTGTTTTTCCTAAAAAAAGATTCATAATTAATGGTAAAGCTCTCAACTGTGCGGCGAGAGAGTGAAATTTTGTAAACTTGTAATTGAATCTATTATCTTTTCGATTAATTTTAATTTTGAATATTTCTTCTATTTCTATGGTCGTTATAAGCTCTTCAATAATAATTTGAGTATTTAGATCAAATAGTTCTCCGTTAGCTCTAAATGTAATTACATCTCTTTGAGATATCTTATCAAATCTTCCGAAAGAAAGTGGAAATTGAATCTTCCCTAAAACACCATAAAGAACAAAATCATGATCAAATATATTACTTGTTTTCACATTGCTTGGATCAAATGTCATACTATTGAGCTTAAAGCCAGTAAATTCATCAAAAATAGAGTAATCTCTTCCTATCAAATAATTGCTTTGATAAGTCTTTTCATTTAAAAACTTCCGACATACTTCATATAGTGTTGTTTCTTCTAAAGGTCTTAATTTTACAGATTTAGTTGATTGTTTCCCGTATTGACTGATTAGAATTGATAGTTCCATGCTCAGCAAAGACTTATAAAATATTTTAGTTTCGCCGTTGTCCATAACTTCAACAACGAATAATATTACACCATCTGTCTTTAAATAGTTACGGTAGTCTTTCAGTTCTAAAGAAAATGAAATATTATTTGAATGAAACGTCCTTACTTGAGTCCCCTTTACTTGAACCGGTACAAATCCTGAGAAAGATTCTTTCTTTTCTGAATCATCGCTATATACCGTAATGTTACCATCGAACGAAATTCCTTTATCGGACTCTGCTATTTCTGGCTTTAAGAAGGAGCCAGGTTTATTCGCTTCTTTCCTTACAGCATCAACAGCAATTCTCTCAATTTTTCCATTTGCCAAGCACATTTTTTATTCTCCCCTAATGCTCTTAAAAACAGCTAATGTTGGTACAATTATACCACATTTGGAAATTGGTTGATTATTTAAGCTCAAACCTTATGCATTTATGAGAAATAACAGTAATATTCGTCGACGAGGAAAAACCATAATTTCGTGCCTTGTACAATTTCCGTGGTGTATGCATGAAAGCCCTTATGGTTGAGCTGTTTGAAACAACGTTCCAAGAGCACATCAACCTGGCCCCCTTGCGCATATGCTCACGCAGCAAGAAGCTAGCAAGTTTGCATTGGCAGACCCGGAAGAGCCCCCTACCAATCTCGAAGAAGCAGCGACCGGTCTGGAGGAAAGAGTTGAAGGCTTTACCTTACAGCTCACACAGACCAACGACGGCGAAGACGGAATGCCTCGCAAAAGCGCGCGTTGCCTTGAAGATGCCGCTGAAACAAATTCGGAAGGATATCTCTTTCTACAGTTCGCCAAGTTAGAGCAGCAGAAAGCCTTCTTTGGCAATCGCAAAAGCTACTATAAAACCTATCTAAACCGCCACGTTTATGCGCATGAAGAAAGATCACAAATAAATGACCAGTTAAAGCCAGCCTATAATGTTCAAGCGGCCACGGAAAACCAATTTGTATTGTTCTACAGCATCCATCAGCGTTCTACGGATACGCGGTGCTTTATTCCGCATATGGAGCGATTGGCGGTTTCTTCGTTGCCGAAGCCCAAAAACGTGATTTCCGACCTTGGCTATGGCAACGCGGAAAACTACTTATATGGGGGGGGGCTAAAAAAAACATCTGCAATTTGTGTTTCTTATACCTACAATAACTAAATGAAAGAGAAAAGGTGGCGCTACAAAAATGATATGCGCCATGTATCCAATTGGACGTACTTACCCCGTAGAGGTTCATTATGTAATTGATATTTATGACGACTCAGGTGGTAGTTACGACATTGAGGATTCTATTAGCGATTGGAATAGCTCACAAAATAAAATTGAACTAGTTCCTTGGGATTCTAATGAAATATCTGTTCCCCAAATGAACATTGTTGTAGACCGATATCCTGATGAGTGGTGGGGTAATGCATCATGGTCGAGCCCAGTTTATAATGAAGTAGATGAGGACGCACATTACGCATGGGCATCACCTAGAATTAATTCTAAGACTGTAGAAGAAAGCATTGATGGGGGAAATCCAACAGGCCTAAGGCAAAAAGTTGTTACTCATGAAATAGGACATAACCTCGGTTTAGGACATCCAAGTGCCTCAACATCTTCTGTTGATGCTATAATGCATCAAGGCTGGAATGGTTATAAAACTGTACAAACTCATGATGTCAATTGGATCAACTATCGATATAGTCATGTACATTAAAATAAAAGGTGGTGTAATGAATGACTAAGTTGAATCAATTTCATAATGCATCGTTCTAAAAAACTGTAGACTAACCCGACTACAAATTTACAGTTCAAAAATTAAGCTACATCAAGCTGCAACTGACGGTTTATGCGATCACAAGCTAATTTTGTG
>NZ_JBHSQV010000095.1:0-3475 GCF_042658665.1 Marinicrinis lubricantis | reverse complement strand
GAAGTCGCTTCAAAAGCAGGGAAAAAGCTTTCCACTCTGATTCAGTGTCAATTACAGCAATGGATCTCTGCTTTACCCAATTACATCAAGGCTTATCTGCCTATTCCAAGCTGCGAAAGTTGAGTTAGTAAGATTTGAATTTGGTTATAGTAAACTTAGCTATCATATGAGACTTGGTCTAGTTAATATAGCCTCAGGAGGTAACGATCGTCCAGAATTAATAGATTATATAGGAAGACCTACTCTCTTTGAAACTATAAAAGCCATTCTATCACTGCTTTTCAGTAAAGTTTCAATTCTAGCAGGTATTCTTACATTACTTACCTTCAATGATCAACTAATCAATACTCTCCAGAGAGCGATAATAAATATGTGGAATGAAAATGCATTTTTGATATGGGATAACTTTACTAAGCTCTCTGCAATTGTCGTACTCATTCTAATTATATTTCTTGGATATTTCGTGAGCCGATACGGAATTATTCGTCGTGCTGTTGCACAAGCAAATCGAAAAAAGCTTGAAGAAGTAGTTCTTAAACACCGTGAGTTGTCACATTACATTATTGATCTCATCTCCATAGGCTCCAGAAATATTGAATATGCAATAAATTGTTACGATCTAATAGTTGAGTGCTATGCATACAAAATTAAACCCATCGTTTCAATTCATGCCCAAAGAAGATGGGTAACCCAACGATATAAAGAATCAAAGGATTTTCTTTTTGAAGATATTCCTACACTGGAGGCATTTATTCAAGGAATTAACGAAATGAAGCTCGCCGAAAATTCTTATATATCTCGATGGTTTTTGAAATCAAAATATGAATTTACTACTCTATTTATTGTTAATTCATATGACCTCAAGACGGATCAAATGAATCGATTACTTTTCACCAAAAAGGGCTTTGAAGAAATGAATAAGCCCCCTGAGAAATTCAGCAGATACTCTGATAGTGACTTTGAAATGGCTATCGAAGAGATTGAAGTCGAAACAGATGAATTTAAGAAATACATTTTAGAAAAGTACATAATTGAAGGTATTGAGCTTGTCTTTAAGTTATATAGATATTTAAAAATTCTCGAAAACATGCTCAGCATGGATTCGGATAAGTTTGGCCGTAGCCTTCGAGCATTGACCAACAAAGAATAGACACATTATAACATCTTGGTTTATACCAATGAGGTAACCGATCTGCTTCATAATGTTTCTTGGGTATCATCATCACTATTACAAAGCGGCACCACTACCAACACCATCAGAAATATTTCTTATTCATCAACAGAGTCACCACAATCCCAGCAACCACGCGGTTTTACCAACCGCAACGTATATGAAACGCAAAAAAGCGACCTCATGAGGTCGCTTTTCTGATACTACATATGGAGGCGAGGGGAGTATCTGTATCCCCATTAACTTTGCGAAGAAGCAATTCAGGCGATGACAACCTTAGAGGTATGATACAGATGCCGTGCTCGTCCGCTGTTGGCGTTATCACAGATGTAATTCACTCGCTACCTGCGCGCGGGACTGAACCCTGGGTTCGACCCCTCTTCCCGAGTTCGACAGTAAATCACTCAAAATAGGTACACAAGGGATCGAAAATCCCATAAGATCAAGGTTTTTTCTCGGAATGCATAGAAAAACACCGAGAATTTCATAGGCACACGCTAACTAAGATTAACCTTTATTTTATGATGGTCTATATGGTATTATATAGGCATGTATATTCGCCGAGTATCTCGTAAAAATAAAAATGGCACCACGACTGCTTATCTCCAATTAGCGCACAACGAGTGGGATCCGGGATCCAAATACGCGAAAGCGAAGGTGATCTATTCATTCGGCCGTGAAGATGAGGTCGACCGATCTGTCCTGGAACGCTTGGTTCAAAGCATTTCCCGGTACCTCACGCCTGAGGCTGCGCTCCAGGCCCAAAATGCTATTGGGGATACAGCAGAGTTCTTATTCCAATCAAGCAAGCGCTTGGGTGGCTCTTGGATGCTGCACCAACTCTGGAAGAAGCTCGGGATGGATGCCATCTTGGAGAAGTTATTCTCCGATCGCAATCATCAGTCTTCCATCGAGCGTTTGATCTTCTCCATGGTAGCCAATCGTGCGCTGAATCCTTCTAGCAAGCTCGCGATGGAGGATTGGGTCAAGCATGATGTGTATCTCCCTGGCATCACTGAAGTACATAGCCAGCAGCTGTATCGAGCCATGGATGAACTGCTGGAGGTTCAATCGGAGCTGGAGCATCAAGTGTATTGCTCCGTCTCCGATCTGCTCAATCTTGAAGTCGATCTGTTGTACTTTGATACGACTTCGTCTTACTTCGAAGTTGACCCGTTCGATGCGCCGGAGGACGACGAATTCCGCAAGGCCGGCTTCTCGAAGGATAAGCGGCCCGATCTCATTCAGGTGGTCATCGGCTTAGCTGTAACCCGTGAAGGCATCCCCATTCGCTCATGGGTCTGGCCAGGGAACACGTCCGACATGTCCGTAGTTGATGAGGTGAAGAAGGATCTGGTCGGTTGGAGGCTCGGCCGAGTGATCAGTGTGATGGACCGTGGCTTCTCCTCCGAAGATAATCTGCGTACACTGCAACGAACGGGTGGTCATTACATTGTCGGCGAGAAAATGCATTCCGGCAAAGAAACAACGGAAGAAGCCATGAGCCGCAAAGGGAGATACCATCACGTTCGAGACAATCTGCAGGTGAAGGACATCATCGTAGGTGATGGTGAAGCCCGCAAACGATTTGTCCTCGTCTACAATCCGAAAGAAGCTGAACGTGATCGCATTCGACGTGAGCAGCACATCGAGAAGCTGCAAGGACACATGGAAGAACTCAAACAACTGGGCAAGCAGGCGCATACGAAAGCGGCATGCCGTTTGCGGTCTCATCCAACCTATGGCAAGTATATCCGTCAGTTGAAGGATGGGACGCTCAAGCTGGATAAACAGGCGATCCGGGATGCGGCGAAGTATGATGGCAAGTATTTGATCCGTACATCGGATGACACGCTGTCCGCTGAAGATGTCGCCCTGGGATACAAGCAACTGGTGGATGTCGAGGATGCCTTCCGGACACTAAAGACCACGCTAGAATTGCGTCCGATGTTCCATCGCCTGGAAGACCGTATTCGCTCCCACATTTTGATTAGCTGGCTGGCCCTGCTGTTAGTGCGAATCGTAGAAGTGAAGACAGGCCAGACGTGGGCAGCCTTACGCAAGGAGCTGGACCGCATACATCTCGGACATTTTTCTTCTATTAACGGAGATGTCTGCCAGAGTACAGAGCTCACTGCTGACCAGCGCAAATCCTTTGCTGCACTTGGGCTCGAGCCGCCTCCAAGGTTCCTAGAAATCCACTCAAAACCATAGATACACGCCATTTCTGTTAAAGTTGCCCGTAAACCTAAGCAGGACAAGGGATCCGGGCATTTTGTTTACCTAGTGACTGTCGAACTCGGG
>NZ_JBHSQV010000094.1:0-3402 GCF_042658665.1 Marinicrinis lubricantis | reverse complement strand
CCTTGGCTACAACCATTTTCTTAAAGTTCAGATCATACCGTTTTCTTTCCAATGCGTTCCCCTCCGACTGATTTCATTCTATCGGAATAAGGGGTGTACTGTCCAAGTTCATTTGGGGGCTAAATAGCAATCGACTTCGCAACGTTAAAAAATGACTTCTTCATGAGTGGTGGTACAGCTAGCTCCAGTATTCCAGCAGGCTTTAAAGATCCACTGCCGTCCTCTATATGAATCAACCATCCAAACTCACCTTTACGCCATCCGGCAATACGTACATTGTGATATTGATAATTTACGATTTTAAGCCAGCTATGTGATCGGCGGCCAACATAAGAGCTATCCTTCTTCTTGGCGACGATTCCTTCCATATTTCTCTGCTTAATTAAATCATAGAAATCAATGCCGCGCCCATCAATAGAAGCTGTAAGGGTAAAGTATGGATTCGGTGTAAGAACGGATGCAAGTATTTCTTTTCGCTCAACAAGAGGCATTTTTCTAAGATCTCTGCCATCAAAATGCAAAATATCGAAAACAACGAAGTTGACTACAGGTCCTTTCGCACCTTTAAACCTGCTCATGACCGCCTCAAAATCGTTAGTTCCATCTTGATTAAAAACGGCTATTTCGCCATCAAGGATCAAGTCTGCACCTTCCGGTGCGGGCACATTGTGCAGCTCAGGGTACTGATTTGTACAATCCGTCTTGTGCCGTGTATACAGGCGTACTTTCCCGTCTATTCGTGAAAGAATTAGGCGGTGTCCGTCTATTTTCGGTTCAAAAATATATCTATCATCATCGAAAGCTTCATGTACTGATTGCAGTAACATCGGTTCGATAAACATTATAATCACCCTCGTACAAATTACACCTACTTGATCTGAAGTTCTAGCGGTAATATTTACACAGATTTGATTATAAGAAGCGGGATCGATTTTCTATGTATATGTCAAAGAACATATTGACATCATTCGACAAAGTTCGTATATTAAGGCGTAAATGGTGTGCCAATTACGACTGGGGGAGAGGTTAAGTTGTTGAAAGTTCTTGCGTGGATCTTTTTCCCGTATATTATGTTGTTCCTTCATGGGACTAAGCTCGATAAAAATAAGCGGTACTTCGGAGTGGCCTGGAGCATTATTGTCGTCATCGCAATTGTCTCCAGTGTAGTGAATAACAGCGGTAAAGACAAAGAGCTCACAGCGGTTCCTGCTGTATAAATTGAAGAAAGAGTTTCACTGGACGATACGCAGACGGCCGGCATTAATGGTTCGATAGAGATGTCTGTCGAGGACCAAGAGCCAATTAATAAATTGGTTTCGGCTGAAGATACGAGCAAGATTGAACCAAATGAGCAAGTGACAGAGTCTCCAAATAACGATTCATCATCTAGCACGAGCGGCGCAACGACATCAGCAGAGATTGATTATGACATGCTCTTGTATTTTCCAGCTGCAGAGTATCCAGAAACCGCCGCACATATTGCTGCTGCTATCGAAAAGGGTGAATCCCCTGTATGTACAATTGATCGTAACGGTGCTGATGAAAACAGGGATGAGTCACTGGCTGGTATCCCTACACAAGATGGTTATGATCGGACGAATGGCCAATGGCAATGTGTGAAGAGGGAGGGGTTGGAGCAGATATAGCATATATAACTCCATCGGATAATCGCGGGGCAGTTACAGACGAATGGCCAAGGCAACACAAGAACACCGAGTCCTACCCTATAAGTTGCAACGGGATTTCAAGAAGGGAATTCCGGGTCTTGTGCTGCTCACCGACATCACTTACCTTCCATATGGACGGTCGGAGATGGCTTATTTATCAACGATTCTGGATGCTTCCACAGGAGAACTACTCACTCACAACGTTTCCAATCGCATCGACCTGTCTTTAGCAACAGATACGATTAAGATTCTCATGAAGCAACGACGCTTAAAGCTACATAAGAATGCCTTTATCCACTCCGACTAGGGTAGTCACTACACCAGCCCCAAATACCAAGAACTGTTGAAAAAGAAAGGACTTGGCCAGTCCATGTCTAGGCGAGGAAACTGCTCGGACAATGCTCCACAAGAATCCTTCTACGGCCATATGAAGGACCATGTCAAAAGTCGTGGATGCAGCACGCTGGAAGAACTAAAGCTTGAGATTGATCGTTACATCCACTACTACAACCATCACAGATATCAATGGGGATTAAAAAAGATGACTCCTGTTCAGTACAGGAATCATCTATTGTCGGCAGCCTAACTCTTTTTTTCAAAGTGTCCTTGACGAAGGGACCAGTTTAAACGTCAAGTTTCCCGGCCAACTTTTTATTTTAGGGACTTATTGGACAGCCCCTATTACTCAGGTTCTACCTATTAGAGCGGAGGTCTGTGCCCGCCCCATTCATCACAGAGATAAACAGCCATAATAGTATTTAGGTTTATTTCCTCTCTTTGCTGTCAGGTCATAAACTATATACGTAACTGATTTATTTATGTTGCGTTATTGACTTTAACAAGAATAAGCAAAAAGCCTAAAAAGTCAAATTAATAAGGGGCGTAGGCCCCCACTTAGTGCTTTGGCAATTGCTGTTTAATGTTGTTTGAAATTTTGTTCCGCAATTGAAATGGTATGGCTTCAAACGCTCTTTTTCCATTCAAATTAATTATAAAATACAAATCTCATTAATTTGATATCTGTAAAAGGTTCCTTATCTCAACATTTTTTGTTGAATTAATATGATGTACAATTGTTTTACCATCTTCCGTTACATAAACTAATGTTCCTGTACTATAATAGACCCCAGGTATATCGTCAAGTTCCAAACCTTCTCTTTTATAAAATTGAATGAGATGCTCAGCAACATTCTCCGCTTCGTACTTTCCGTCTTCTAAAGTTTTTTGGGAATTATTTAATAATGTAATAATAGATTCTATAGTATCTGGGTTCTCAATATTATGAGCATGATCATTTAACGGTGAATTGTCAATTATCGGGGTGATCGTTATTTTCTCTATATTACTTAGATAGTCCTGGTAATTATCTACACTCTGATTTTCACAACCCAATAAAAGCCCACATATCAAAATACTCAAAAATGTAAATAATTTTCTCATATTTTATCCTCCTAACTTAATTGTGTAATGATTATTATAACATCAAAAATGACTTTTTGATTTATTATCCTTTATATGATATATTTTACAATAAATCCCGTTTATTCATGAAAATATAATGAAAAGGGGGTTGTTTGTATAATATTTATACGGGATTTAAATGTTATTTACTCAACTTTCGCAGAGCCAAAATCGGGTTAATGGCAAGTGCAGCATGAGTTTGTGATCGATTAGATCGAATGCTTGACGACATAGAAAAACACCGCTTCGTTTGGTAAGGTAAGAGTGTCGAATT
>NZ_JBHSQV010000093.1:0-3367 GCF_042658665.1 Marinicrinis lubricantis | reverse complement strand
CGTCATCCTCCATGTGCACGGTTTTTCATCGTATTTCAACGATTTCCTTGCATATGAATTCGACAAAGAATGCCTCAAACCCTTGCTGTTACTGGATTTTTTAATCGTTCAGCAAGCCCTAATTAAGTCATGACAACTTTTTGTCAGCGAATATATGTTCTGCACAAAAAAAACGACCAGATCTAATCCGGTCGCGTAGAATTCCTTATTCACATTGGGAGAAATGTAAAATTCAAGATTTAATCATCTTCGGTTAGTAGTAATTCCCTTTTACAAACATCACACTGGACCTTGATAACCAATCCTAGACTTGTTGGTATAAATATGTACGCAAACTTTGCTCCCGTTACATCTTTGGGTTCACATTTATCCCAATTATTAATTTTGTTTTCCATAGATTTGCTAATTTCAAACTTCATATGATTCTCCATAATCAATGTAACTGATCCTTGATCTTATGCACCCATTTTGGAAGAGATTCGGCCTGATATTTTAAAATACTATGTTCAGCTTGCATAACGATTTTACCGGAAACTTCGCTATTATCAATCACAATCAAATGATCAATGAGATGGATATGAGTTAGCAGATTTTGCATGGATGTGGTTTGTCTCCGAATGATGTCTTCAGTCGGTATATGATGTCCGCCGTTTCGAACTCTGGCGGCAACACGTTCGATATTGAGCCGAACATCATTTAGACCCACATAAAACATCATCACTTCAAAGCCGTTCGCCTTGGCTTCCCGTATCAGTCGTATCGCATTACCGCCGGCCAAAGTCGTTTCTACAGAAAAATCGCGTTTATGATGGATACAATCTCTCGCAAGTTTAATCGCTTCTTTGCCTGCGGATACTTTGCGGCGATCCGGATGGTCAGAATCAATGCCGCGAGCTAAAGCGTCGGGATCTATATTGACACTGATACCAAGCCTGTCCACTATCAAATTGCGAATGGTACTTTTGCCGCTGCCGTTATTGCCGGCGAATACAACCATCACTGTGGAGTACTCATTCATGATGAACCCCAGGATTGTCGATTGGCTCGATCACACCGTTTGCATATTCTTTGACAATCTGGCCTTTTTCCGTTTGATAGACAATATAAGTTCCGTTCGCTTTTGCATCCAGTTTCGCGCGATCGCCCGTAAGTTTGATCAGTTTTTGCAAATCTTGAATACGGTCCATCATAGGTCACCATCCAACCCGACTTAATCTTGCCATTATTATAACATACTCGTTTCAGATCAAAATTACAGGCCTCGCATACCAGTTTGTCCACCCACTCACAAAAATCAAGCTATGCTCAAACCGCGTTACTTCTTATTCCCATAAAGTTCAAAAACGAATCTTCCCCAGCTCCTCCCGGAAAGCCGGTCTTCGCGGAAATTTGGTTAACAATTTTTGTGTGACGGTGAACGCTTCTTTCCGTCCGCCAACCTGTTGAAGCATTCGAATGATCCGGCAAACATCGGCGTAATCTCGCCTGTCTCTGGATTGATCCGCCCGGAATTCGATATATGCCACGAAAAGCGCCTTCACCTCCTCCGGGTAATGCGGAAGCAATTGCTCATAGAACGATTCAATTCGGTAAGGTGCCTTGCGGACATGTTCCAAAAGCCGTGCGTACATCTCCTCTTCCACCAGAATTTGGGTATACGTATGCTCTCCCCTCGGGCTCTGCTCTAATTGATCTAACATATCTTGCAAATACAAAGTCCATTCTCCCTCATCGGAAAATGTATCCTTCACAGAGCGATAATACGCATACTCTCCGTTCACAATCAGCTCCATCCCGAGTTTCCGCTGCTGTTCGAATTGTCCTGTGCGATGGTATGCCTCATACCGATATTTCTTCCAGCGATAGACGAGCCCCGGCAGCCTCTGATCTTGGGCTTCCCCGGCCTCCGCCAATCGGATCGCTTCCTCGGCATCGCCTTGCTCAAGCGCCGCTCGAATCGCAATCTCCCGAATTTCCGGGAAATGCAGATGTTTATACAAATAAGCTTTCGCCTGTTCTTCACCTGAACGTTCCAAAATTTGACCATATCGGAGCACAGTTACCCGCTCGTCTGTGTACTCCCGCGACCAATTGCTTCCGGACGTATGACCCAGGAGCGAATCCGCCGCATCATCCCATTGATGTTGCATCTGTTCCGACTCGATCAGCGCGCCCGCCGCCTCGAGGAGCGCGAGCTGCCAATCCGACCACCCGTCGTAATAAGGCTGGTGTGTCTCCTCCAACAACCGGCGGAAAATCTTCAAGCGTTCTTCCGCCGGAATATGATGGTGATCCTGAACCAGCTTGAAGATCGATTCCAGACAGCTTTCGATCACGATCCCGACTCCACCGTCCGAATCGTCGGCGGACTGCAATAATTCAATCATCTCTTCGATGATGCAAAACAGAATCGCCAGCCCGTGCAACCATTCCTCTTCATCGAAGGCGGAGAGAGCCTTTTCAGCGACGATCTCCGCACCTTCCACCGCGCGGCTTACGTTCCGCCAAGACACAAAACCATGATCATCCGAATATGTGTCAATGTAGGATCGAATCAACCGTCGGCAGGCGTCCAACTCCTGATCCGCGCCCCTTTTCGACAAGTGGAGTCTGATGCGCTCTTCCGCGGTATATGAATCCGATGCAATCGAGAGCAGCAATTCGATTAATTTCTCCTTGCTCTCTGCTTCCAACAGTTGCCGGAGAGACGGTTCCGGTGAAGATACCCCGTCTGCTTCTCTATTCTTAAGCTCGAGGAATACGGCGACTTGATGCTTGCATACCGGTCCAAAATCGTACGGACAATCGCATTCCGATTCCATTATGTTGTTCTCGTTGTCTAGCCTTACATAAACCTCATAATCCTCGTACCCGCGCACAACCGCAGTGTACTTTTCATCGGCAATGGACTTCAAGGAAATTACCCGTCCTTCGAACGCGTATTCCTTCCCTCTGTGTACAACTGCAGGATCTATGTATCTGGAAAAATCGGATAAATTCAAGAGGACCACCCCCTTTGGATGCTTCTTTCCATTTTGGAATTCCAATAGTCGATGAACACCTGATAAGATCGCTCAGTGGTGAAGAAGAAAATATGTTGATCTGCCGCAGCGTCGACATGTTCATCTTTTAGAAATGGTGACAGCGACACAGGTCGTATATCGGTTACCGATTGGAAAATAATCCTGCTCATTTGTTGCTTTTATGCTTAAGGATGTATGTTTTAGCCAAGTGGTTTAGACCCGAGTTCGACAGTCACTAGGTAAACAAAATGCCCGGATCCCTTGTCCTGCTTAGGTTTACGGGCAACTTTAACAGAAATGGCGTGTATCTATGGTTTTGAGTGGATTTCTAGGAACCTTGGAGG
>NZ_JBHSQV010000092.1:0-2937 GCF_042658665.1 Marinicrinis lubricantis | reverse complement strand
TTCTATAATGGAAAAAGAATCCACTCCTCTATAGGGTATTTCACTCCAAATCAATACGAACGTATGTTTCATCCGGCTGCGTAATTCTCTCGATTTTATGTGTCCAATCTATTGACAGAGGTCCATTTTAACTATAAAGATAGAAATGAAACAAATCACTATTATGGATGATAAAATTTATGCAGAGGCCGGTGTTCTACTTCCCTATATTGCACAAGTCGCATATCAACATGGTCTAGGTGGATTAGAGTGGGCTTGGGGCATTCCTGGAACAGTTGGTGGAGCTGTAGTAATGAATGCAGGGGCATTTAATTATGAAATCTTTGATTATATAACCCATGTTGATCTTATGAATAGAAATGGCGATTTGGTGCGAAAAGAAGCCAGGGATATTCGTACTACACACCGTTTTACAGATATAAATACTTCTGAGCACATAATTGTTGGCGCAAATTTGCGGTTAACAAAAAAGGATAAACAAGTGATTATGGAAAAGGTTAGACAGTACAAAAACTATAGAATAAATACTCAACCCTCGGGATTGACATTAGGATCAACATTTAAAAGGCATTTTGATGAAAAAGCACAAAAATGGGTGTCAGCAGGGTATTATATCGATAAATGTAATTTAAAAGGTGTAAAAATTGGCGGGGCTATGATATCAGAAAAACATGCAAATTTTATTATAAATCATAATGATGCAAGTTATACTGACGTACTAAAATTGATGCGAATGATGCGGGAGTCAGTCCAAGAACAATTTAATATTATTTTGGAGCCAGAAATAAAGGTATGGTTAAGCCAGTCAGAGCTCAAATTATTATAATTTCAGCCAGGTCAATATATTGCGGAAAGTATTGAAGTGTTTAGCCATCTTTCATTAGAGCATTATAAGTTTTCTATCAAGAGAAATACGGTGAAAACTTGGAACAAGGACGAGTGGGAACATCTATATTATACACGAAATCCTGGCGGGCACCACATCTGACCTCCACCTCATGAACAGGTTGAATGAATGTTGGAGCGTAGACTCTGTAAGACGTTGGAGGGTTGACCTTCGTGAGAAGAGACGAGAAGTGTGACCAAACATCTTTTTAGTATCAATTTTTTTGAAAAAATAGGAGATGCTATATGAGATATCACATGCGATAGGGGGATATTGGTATGGGGTATGTAGAAGACTTAAGGAAGATTGTGGGTCATATTCCCTTAATTCTTGTTGGAGCGGTTGTAATAATAAATGATGGCAATAATCGAATATTACTACAAAAACGAATGCACCACCCCGTAGGTCGCTTCGGTTTACCTGGAGGGCTAATGGAGCTAGGGGAATCCACGGAAGAAACTGCACGTAGAGAAGTTTATGAGGAGACAGGACTTACCATTGGTACTCTGAATTTAATAGATGTTTTCTCTGGCATTGAGAATTACATCAAAGCTCCAAACGGTGATGAATTTTATGTTGTTGTTACTGCTTATTGGTCTAAAGAGTTCACTGGTGATCTACGAATTAATGATTCTGAGTCAATGAGTTTGGAATTTATTAATATTAGTGAACTTCCTGAGAACATTCCTAAGAGTCATCAAAAAATAATATCTAGATACAGGGACCTTTTAACGGATATGATATAATGTCTGCGGCAGTCTAGTCTAGGACTTTTTTAAAACCTTGAAGTCAACAGGAACTATTCTAAGGGAACTGTTGAAATTTATAACAGCACTATTATTAGGCTTGCTTCCTGGCTCAAAGAAGCAGAATAATTACATACATCGAAGAAATAACAGCTAATGACCTTCAATTTTTTTTAGGCACGCTAAGACATCCCAAAAATGCAAAGGACACGAATAAAAGGCACCCAAAAGCGGGAATAGTGCTTGCTGCCTCGACAAGAGCACGCATTATTTCTGCTATAATTTTCAATATACTGGGATACGCCGTACTGTAGGTATTGTTGTCTAACTGCCCATTTGAAAAACTGTTAAACTCGGTGAACGACTTCCCAAAAGCCTTTCTCTACAGGATGCGATAAAATTTAAACAATACGCAGCTAACCGGAAGTTTAAGGAAAGAGATTCATTAATCACAACGTTATTTTTTATTGCTCGGACTTCGAGTCTCCGAGCTTGTAAGTATCGATCTTAAGCATTTTAATGAATACGAAGGATCACTTACAGTTATTGGTAAGGGGAACAAGGAAAGAAGACTCGTGCGGGAGAATTATAAGCCAGCTGCCGTGGAATTAATCATTGAAGAGATCGCAAAAGCTGCCGATGTGCGGGCAAATAATTTTAAAGTTACACCCCATAAGTTGCGACATACCTGTGCGACTGTTTTATACAATGACGGCGAGGGAGCTGATCTGTTGGCAACCGCAGAAAAATGACATTAAATAGAGAGGGAACGACGACGACTGACGGAGGACAAGAACATATATTCATTAAGCACCGCGTAGCTCGCGGTTTTTTGTTTTATGGATATAAGTTCTTGTCCTAAGCGCAGGACAAGAACTTGTATCCTTAGCCGAAATGGACAAGAACCTGTATCCTTAGCCGATCGGAAAATGTCAGGTAAGTTTGTTAGTGCTAACCAGAAAAATAAAATTCCTCTATACATTAGAAGATTAAATCCCCATGTAAGATTACCCATAATTATCAAAGGAACATAAAAAGAAAGCAGCGCTCCTGGATGTTGAATGGATTGAGGATTGCATGACGTTTAACTGAAATAATGAATTGCCTTCATAAAAGGATCGTAATATACCCCAATATATGTTAGAAACGAAAATAAAACTTGAACTACTTTCGATTATTGGTAGCGTCAAGAAATTTGTGTAAATAGAAAAACCATTTCTTGTAGATGCCGTTGTTTAGTCGGTGGTTGTGAACATTGCTAGAAGTTCAGCGCGTGCCTGGTCAAAGCCGGTATGGCAACGAGTT
>NZ_JBHSQV010000091.1:0-2814 GCF_042658665.1 Marinicrinis lubricantis | reverse complement strand
GGAGTTCACCTCATCTCATTTGGTATCGTTTGGTCACTTTACCTATTCGAGATTTGGGGAGGTACTCCTTTTTCCATGTCTTAAAAATTCAGCCGTACCAAGGCTTTTGAGTTATGAAATTGATTCATCAAGATGATATAAAAAATGAATAGTGCAGTTGAAAGGAACAATAGATCATTACGAAGAAACAGGGTGTATTCATGGACAGATATATACATAGCATCCGGCAGGTACAAGATTATATCGAAAGACATTATGCCGAGAAAATCACGCTCGATCAATTAGCTGATATTTCAAAATTTTCGAAGTATCATTTTTCTAGGATATTTACCTCATCCGTTGGCACCACTCCACTAGCCTATATCACACAGCAGCGTTTGAAAAAATCGCTCTCTTTTTTAATGGATACGGATATGACGATTTTAGAGATTTCCACTTTGTGCGGGTTTGAGTCGATTTCCAATTATAATACGGCATTTAAGAAATATTTCGAGAAGACGCCAAGTAAGGTCAGAAAAAGCCTGCAAAAGGAACGCAATATTTCGTTATTTCTCAGCAACAATGAGGCAGAGCGATCCGGCCAAACTTCGTATGATGGAAGGGAGAATAACTTCCTGAGGAGGATTTGGCAAATGAATATTCAAATTCGTGAATTGCCCGATTATGAGGTAGCCTATGTAAGGCATGTTGGCAGTTATCTAGAAACGTACCATGCATGGGGGCAGCTTGGCACATGGGCTGCAAAAAACAATTTATTCCCGCCGTCGCACTATTATATCGGGATATCGTTGGACGATCCGGCCACGACAGAGGAATATGCATGCCGCTACGACGCATGCATTACAATTCCAAGCGATTTCAAGAAAACGGAAAATGAAGAAGTTCGGTTTCAAAGTCTGCCAGGCGGATTATACGCTTTGTACTCATTTTATGACGCCATCGATAAATTTGCGATCGCGTATCAGGTTATTTACGGGCAGTGGCTGCCGTCCAGTGAATATGATCCGGATGACAGGTATAGTTTGGAGTTTTGCATGAATAATCCGACAGAGGATCCGGAAGGCAAGGCAAAGGTTGATTTATATGTGCCGATCAGAAAAAGAGCGGAAGTCGTATAGATTATCAGAGTAAAGACGGAGCAGGTACGACGAAGATGAGGTGAGAGCGGGATTATGACAGAAGGACAAGGTGCGCAAGGCACGCTGTTATGGTTATCCGCTCTAATTGTTTTAATAAGGTTGGAACGATCATGCTTGTCAGTATGGTGAGTACTTCATCGGGCAGAGGCCAAGCCGATTGCATAATGAGACCATAAAATATCCTTAACCATCTCCGCCTGCCCCTCCTCACAGTGAACTATCAGGATCACATCTCCTTTTTTTCCTTTGAGCTTTTGCTGCCGTATCTTCCGATGCTTGAATAGGTAATACAAACAGACGTTCAGCAAGATGCCAAGCACGAATCCGAATCCTGCGCCAATTAATCCCCAGATCACAGGTCCCCAATACCAGACGAACCCCTTGCTGGCTCCGATGGTGGCGAATAAGAAGGCCATAATAAATCCTTTGTCCAGAAATGAGATACCGTCAGCACGATGCATGCTGTCCATTATCCTAGCATGTTCCTTACGCAATTCCAGCGGTACAGCATATATATCACGTATTCCCTTAACCTCCAGCTCCGAAATGACGACTTCAAGAAAAGCGGTATATTCGAAGGTAGCAAAAATTTGCATTAGTTCACCTTGCCTTCTAATCTTATCCTTCTACCTGCAGGCTGGTAATTCCTTATAAGGAAGTTCTTTATATCATCGTTGAATAACTTGTTGTTTTCCACTGCGTTCGTGTAAGCGTCATAGATAGTGAAGAAATATAACGATGGAAAATACAACGTCCACTGAGGATCAAGCACAGCTGATGAAGACTCGATATCTCCTAAAATTAAATAATGAATCGCTAATAAAAAATTTGAATTTCCCATGATAATAATGGTGCTGATTAAAACGAATACGGCAAAAACAATTCGATGCAAGTACAATTGTCCAACGCTTGGAATCCCTGCTGACCAGACGGCAGCAATCCAAGGCTTCCGTTTATCTAAGTAATTGACCTCCAGTGCTCTAATGTCAAAACTGTTATAGGGGGCATTTTCTCTCTGCGCCAGAAGATACACTCTATTCATATCTACGGTAGTCCGGTAACTATCCCAGATCGCGAATAAATAAACAGGAATATAGAGTCCCATAAATTTTGGCTCCAGCACTTCTTTCGCTGCTTCAAATTGACCGTTAAAACTGTGTACCATGGCTAAATTCAAATGTATGAGTTGATTGATGAACATTTCCCAAATAACAAGCGCATATCCACGTAAGTATTTATTCAAAAGCAGGTGCCCAAAGCCTGGAAATGCTAAGGACCAAGCGGCGATGACATAAGGGCTTCTTAAATGAAGCTGGGTAGTTCCCAGCATGCTGACGAAAGCTTTGTATCGCCTGTTTTTCAGTGATTCACGGAAGTTATCCAATCCAATTCACTCCAAGGCGGTTTAAGTTTCTAATATTTTTACCGAATGGAGTAATTTTACTCAAAAACGTTGAGGGTAATATGGATAAGGTGTGAGGCTGTACGACGGATTAACAATAGACAACGGACGGCCCGATGCGGGGAAACACTGTGTAAATATAAAAAGAGCCATTCCTGTAATGAAGTAATTTGCTCTTTGAAAAGAAAAAGCGCCTCCTGTATGCTGGGTCTCGGAATGGTTCGACATTCACTGCCCTAATTGAAGGAGGACGCTCAATATGAAGTATAAACT
>NZ_JBHSQV010000090.1:0-2478 GCF_042658665.1 Marinicrinis lubricantis | reverse complement strand
GTGTAATCGGTAAAATAAAATCAACAGAAAACAACAAATAAGAATGAACACTTTACCCCTCATACTCAACCTCGTATTATTTTGGTAGATAAAACATCAATAGGGTGAGGAAGAGTATGAGACGCTTAGAGAGGTGGCATATGTACTTCTCCATTCAACGAATGAAGCAAGAAGGATTAAAGATTACTCAAATTGCCAGAAGATTGGAGCTATCGAGAAATACGGTGTACAAGTTTATCGAGATGAATCCCGATCAGTTTAGGGAGTATCTGGAGCAGCTAGAGAGCAGAAAAAAGAAGCTGGATAGCTATGAAAAAGCCATTGTAGAGTGGTTGCGGGAGTACCCCGATCTCTCTGCTGCACAAGTACAGGATTGGCTTAAAGAACGGTATCAGGTGGGAAATATCTCTGAAGGTACGGTAAGGAATTATGTGCGAGAGCTTCGGAGCAAGCATGGCATTCCAAAAACGATGCAGATCAGGCAGTACGAAGCGGTAGAGGATCCTCCTATGGGCCACCAAGCTCAGGTGGACTTTGGGGAGACGAAGCTTCGCAACCCGCAAGGAAATCTGGTTCGACTTTGGTTCATCGCCTTTGTGTTGTCTCATTCGAGATATAAATATGTTCAGTGGCAGGACCGTCCGTTCACCACGAAGGACGTCATTCAGATGCACGAAGATGCGTTTTCCTTCTTCGGTGGATTTCCCAAAGAGCTAGTCTACGATCAGGATCATCTGCTCTTAACAAGCGAAAATCATGGAGATCTCTTATTCACCCATGAATTCGCAGGGTATGTGAAGGAGCGAGGCTTCCATATCCGGATGTGCCGGAAGCAAGATCCTGAAAGTAAGGGTCGGATTGAAAATGTCGTGAAGTATGTCAAACGAAATTTTGCACGTCATCGCTTGTTCAGTCACGTGGACAAATTGAACGAGGACTGTGTTGCCTGGCTTCATCGTACAGGAAATGCTTCGATGCATCATACAACGAAAAAAATACCGGCCGAAGTGTTTGCTCTTGAAAGGGAGCACCTCCGCCCGGTCCACACAAAAATAAACCCGTTACCATCAAGTATAACAAGGACCGTTCGGAAGGACAACACCATTTGGTATGAAGGAAACCGCTACTCCGTCCCTTTGGGAACCTATGACGGAACAGATAGACGAGTGGGCATTCAGGTAACCGAAGCTAACCAATTGAACATTTACGACGTGGAGACTGGTCAGGTTCTGGCGGAACATCCACTTGGATCTGGCAGTGGAAAACTCATTCAAAACACGAACCACAAACGGGATCGAACCAAGGGAATAGCCGCTTACATCCGGACGGTAGCCGAAGCATTCCCTGTTCCAGAGACGGCCGCGCCCTTTCTCCATGAGATTTACAAACGAAAGCCAAGGTATATCCGTGACCAACTACAGCTCATTGGGCGGGCATTAGAAGGGGCAGATTCCAAAGCGGTAGAGAAAGCCCTCCATTACTGCGTGAAGCATCGGTTATACCGGGCGACGGATTTTGCAGATGCCGTAGAACACTACAAACGGCCACAGCAGCAGACATCCGTTTCCCAGGCCCCTGTCAAACCGCTTATGGACACCGATACAAATAAGCGACAGGTAAAGCCTCAAGTTCGGGATTTTTCCGCCTACAAGGCAATTCTTTCAGGAGGACAGCGATGAGTGAAGCAACGTTTGAGCTTAGACAGGCCTTACGCAATCTAAACTTAACCGAGGCCGCGCAAGTCATTGAACAGACGCTGATGGACGCGGAATCCAAGGAATGGACATGTCGTCAGTTTCTCGGGCAGCTTCTACGGCACGAAATAAACCGCCGTGAGGAGAAACAGCTTGCCAAGCGATACCGATGGGCACTTTTGCCGGAGATCAAAACGTTGGACGAGTTCCGACTCGAAGAACAGCAGTCGCTTAGCAAAAGGCAACTCAGCCAACTGCGAGAGTTACTTTGGCTGGAGCAGAACTACAACCTCATCTTCCTTGGTCCACCTGGCGTCGGCAAGACACATCTTGCGATTGGCCTTGCCGTGGAGGCCCTAAAGAAGGGTTACAAGGTTAGCTTTGTGACCATGGACGCACTGGTTCAACTGCTAAAAACGGAGGCCATTTCAAGGGCCTCCCAATACAAAATGAAGCGGATTTACCGATCTGACCTTGTGATCATGGATGATCTTATGTTTATGGCAATGGATCGGATCGAAGCGAACTTATTCTTTCAATTCGTAAACAAGCTCTACGGCCAAACCTCCATCATCCTTACGTCGAACAAGGGGCCTGAGGAATGGGCCGAGTTGCTTGGTGATCCTGCAATTACAACGGCGATCCTAGACCGCATCCTACACAAGAGTGAAATTATTCAGCTGCAAGGTGACAGCTACCGGCTCAAACATCGGCAAACGATTTTCAGCTAAAAAGTGTTGAATCTTATTTATCGAAAAATGTTCAAAAGGACTTGACGGTTACA
>NZ_JBHSQV010000089.1:0-2398 GCF_042658665.1 Marinicrinis lubricantis | reverse complement strand
ACACTCTTACCTTACCAAACGAAGCGGTGTTTTTCTATGTCGTCAAGCATTCGATCTAATCGATCACAAACTCATGCTGCACTTGCCATTAACCCGATTTTGGCTCTGCGAAAGTTGAGTTAATAATTAATAGATTGATTAAATTTTGGAAGCTCATTTTCACTTATGTATTTAAATTCATTATTATTGAAATTTTGACTGAACTTAAAACTTCCATCACTATTATACTCTGTAACAGTTTTTAGTATCTTCCCATCATTAAGGGAGCAACTTCATTTGGCAAGACGGCCTCAACGATATCGATTTATATTCATCTTTTAGCTTGAAGGGATTCCTTTATTTGGCGATAATGGGTGTAACTCATAACGAATTGCTGCAGTTCAGGGAATGAATCATTGGATTGCGAAGGCAACAAGCGATGGGGCAGGCAGAGAACCCGGTTATTTTGAAATGGACGTGCGCAGGGCGAAAGAGCTGACCATAACGATCAGGAATGAAGACGATAAGCCAGTTTTCAAGTCATAATAGGTAGTGAATGGAGGATGTTATGAATGGGAAATACGGAAAAGTTTGAAATGATCGCTAATACGTACGACACTCCCGAAAGAATCCAAATTGCAAAAGTAACATCGGATGCCATTCGAAAATATGTAGTTGACGCTAAAAGTATGAACGCGATGGATTTCGGATGTGGAACGGGTCTTGTCGGATTCAACTTGGTAAACGAGTTTCAATCTATGCTTTTTATGGATACATCGCCAAATATGATCGATCGAGTAAAGCAAAAAATTGCTGATCTGCATCTTTCGAATGCAGGTACACTATGCTTTGATTTCGAAAAATCGGCTCCATCAAATCTTCACGTCGACTACATCTTTATGGCGCAGGTTCTGCTCCACATTAGAGATACGGAATTGGTGTTATCAAGGCTTTTCGAGGTTTTAAACGAGGGAGGACATTTGATCATCGTAGATTTCGACAAGAATGAGAAGATCGTATCCACCATGGTTCATAACGGATTTCATCAAGCAGAGCTGACGGACATGATGGCCAGAATAGGGTATAAGGATATTCAATCCGAAACTTTTTATCATGGAAGTAATATATTCATGGGCCAAGATGCATCGATGTTCATCCTTGACGCTCGAAAGTAGATTCAAGCTGCGTCTCTAAAATGCCTCACTTTGCCCAGTGTGAAAGCGCTTAACCTTTAGGGCGAATTATAACAATTTAGGTGTTAGGAGAACAAATAAATGACAATGATGGATTCAAATTATTTTTGGGAAGGAACAAAGATTAGACTAAGGGCAACCCAAAAAAGTGATTGGGAACAATGGAAATTGGAAAGCACCGACAGTGAAGCAATTCGGTTAATGGAGTGGGGGATCGAGCTTCCAAAGAATGATATAGACGTTGCCGAAATGTCGAATAGGTTTGATCATTTCAAAGATCATTTTAGAAAAATGTTTGCGATCGAAACGGTATCAAATAATCAGTTAGTTGGTATCATTAACTTAAATTCATTAGACCACAAAAATGGAGTGTTTAGTTTTGGCTTGGGAGTGAATAGAGGGTATAGGAACAACGGATACGCAACAGAAGCAACAAGAATTATTATGCGGTATGGCTTCTATGAACTACGGATGCAAAAATGCAATTCCAGCTGTGTTGAAATAAACGAAGCATCACTTAAATTCCACAAAAATCTTGGATTCATTGAAGAAGGACGAAGAAGAAGAATTATTTATATGAATGGGAAATTTTATGATAACATCTTGTTGGGGATTACAAGAGAAGAATTTGATGAAATTGAAAAACAGTACCAATCCATTTCATAAATGATCTAAATACCGAATTTGTAACTATATATTGATCGATTGAACCGTTCGATACAACATGCATGTAGTCTTGATTACAGCTGCTGAAGGTATTATGAAATTGATTTAGTACTGCAAAAAAAACAATAAGAGTGTTTTGTTTGTTACAAGACAACAGCATTGGGATTTACTTCCCAATGCTGGTTTTTTTGCCTCTTACATTCCCATAACCACGATGAGCCGTATCCTAAATAGCGGTAAAGGGGAAAGAGGAGGTCATGGTAAATCTAAAAGACCCGCTATCTTATCATCTTAAAAGATAAACCAACCTCGTCCAATGCGTTTCTGAGTTTCGGTATGGAACTTGGACCGATCCCATGCAGCTTGAGTATACCTGCTTCTGTATATTCAGATAAGCGTTCGAGTGAGGTAATGCCTTCACGTTCAAGAGCTCTGTAACCGTCAAGTACTTTTGAGCAGATTCCGCTAAATAAGTTTCAACACCTATGAATTACCAAATATGGTTTCTCGGTGCTTGAGGCGGAAGCTATCTCCGCTTAGCTTTATCACTTCGCTCTTGT
>NZ_JBHSQV010000088.1:0-2306 GCF_042658665.1 Marinicrinis lubricantis | reverse complement strand
TTCGACACTCTTACCTTACCAAACGAAGCGGTGTTTTTCTATGTCGTCAAGCATTCGATCTAATCGATCACAAACTCATGCTGCACTTGCCATTAACCCGATTTTGGCTCTGCGAAAGTTGAGTTAAAAAGATCAAGAAAATGGAGTTAATCACCATTTCCTTGATCTTTTTAACAAGCGTCAGATGTTTTCAGCATTTTTATAAATTCTGATTCATTATCACCGATAATCTCTCTTTGAGCTAATTCAAGCATAGATAAAAACAGAATTGGATTCGAAACCTCTTCATAATCATAATTTGCAATTAACTTTCTAAATGTTCTCTGCAATATTGGTGTTAATGCACCCAAGATTCCTTGGCTCATTTCGTGCAAAAGTTGCGGAATTTCAGTCATCGGATCCCCTAGTCCAAGTGTTTTGGGGAGTTCCAGCTGATCCTCAATCGTTTGAAGTAAATCGCAGAAATGCTGATCGAATTCTGCAAAACGGTACAATTTAGTCACAGGAAAGCGGCGAAAATACTGAAAGTTGATTTTTGTCAACTGCTCTGATTCGGGCGTTCCAGCGAGCACTACGGAAATTTTCCCAATGTTAGACACATGTTTGATGGCTTCCATAGCTTCCTTTTTTGTCACATATCGGGAAGTCAGAATATAATCCATTTCATCAAGAATTAACAATTCTACTCGTTGTTTTTCAATTAAGGTAAACGCTTGTCTCTTTAATTCCCCTACTTTTGCTCCAGCAAATTGAGGTGCGCCCAACGCCTTAATAATCGTTTGATAAAACTCAGCTATAGTGAACGGGTTTGGCAATTCAGCATAAAGCACTGGCTTAATGTCTATTTCCGTTCCTTGGTCGTCTTTTTCCTCATATCCTTTGTTCCTTTCGGTGTATTTTTCCAATAGGCGTGATTTACCCACCCCTGAGTCACCCCGCAAAAAAACATGGATCGGTGTATCTTTATTTTTGTTTTCCCTCATTGTATCGAACATTAAGTGTATTTCTTTGTATCGTGGATGCTCGACAAAAATTTCGTCGATTCTCTTTTTCAATTCATCTTTTTCTGATAATTTCATTTTGCATCCCTTTCCTTTTCTAAACGTTGTAACGCTGCTCTTTTTGCAGCTTCTAACTTATCTTTAATTGTCGGCGTATGCGAAATCTTAGCCGTCGTCGTTGGTGGTTGTACAGGAGCAACTGAAACGCTCATTCCCATACGGTCTGCTTGTTGTCGTAGCTTACGACCCTTACTGTAACGCGCGCTGATCTCTTCAGCTAATTTCACTTTAGCCTGTGCTACTTGTTGAGTGCCAGGAATCATTGATCGTTTACGGTCCGATTCTTGGCTCATATTTTTCCGAAGCTGTTTCCACTGGAACCGATTAACACCAACAAGCTCTTCTGCAGATGGATGAACCGCAGGAACCTGAATATATTCGTCTGAACCAGGTGGCATTAAATAAATTCGGGAAATATCGTCGTCGTCGTATTTAATTTGATACTTCTTTGAGCGTCCATCAATTAGATGATTTAAAGAAGTATTCTTGTATAAGACATTACCTAGGCGAACACCGTCGTTTGTATATGGCTTCATTGCTGTAGGCAGAAATTCAATTTCGTAATAAGGCTCCTGCGCCTCATCGATAAACTCTGGAAAACCCACCTTTTGAAGACCTTCATAGTAACGAACAATTGGTGTATCGGAATCTAGCGGTAAGCCTCGGTGCGGTTCCATATGGTAAATATCGGTGATATATCTAACTAACAACGTACTAATATCTTGAAGCGTCAGCTTTGTATCTTCGCTCGGATCGTATTCTCCCAATTCCACAGGATTGCTTTTACGCGTGCCGTCCAATCGATGGATAAATTCTTTATTGATCGTACCGAAAAGCCGCTCAATGGTGGCGCCAAAACGAGGAGTTCCTACCGGTCGATAACGAACATGAGACTTAAGCGTTTCTTTGATCAATCTTTTAACTTGTACGCTTCGGAAATCCGATCCATTATCTAAATAAATAATTGAAGGGATACCGAAAACTTCCCATTCATTCATAGTTCCAAAACGTTCCTTTGATCGTTTAAAAAAGATACCGTGCTGTATTGCTTTACGAACTACATTTGCTGAAGGTGGTTCGAAAGAAATATATAAGCACCAGACGCAACGACTGAAAACTGATATTATCCCCTTTAAGTAGACAATGTTAAAAAACCTACAGTACGCTGTAGATAACATTTTACTTAAAGGGGATTTTTCTATGTCGAGAAAAAATAATACGTATTCAAATGAATTGAAATTAGAA
>NZ_JBHSQV010000087.1:0-2239 GCF_042658665.1 Marinicrinis lubricantis | reverse complement strand
GATGAGTCTTACGGTTTGAAGTTTGAATTCCTTGTCGTACTTTTTCGTCATTTCGGACACCTCGATTATGAATGCTTTTATTGTCGCACTCTCGGTTCTCCGTGTCCAATTTAAAGTCTAGCATCAGTAAACTTTTTGAGTACCGACTACGTCGCACTCCACGTGAGTGCGTGGATTGAAATTATGAGACTATCAAAAGGAGGTTTTTCATGCAGGTTGTCGCACTCCACGTGAGTGCGTGGATTGAAATCTTCAGGCTTCGGGGATTTAGACAAAATGACTGCAGGGTCGCACTCCACGTGAGTGCGTGGATTGAAATCTCTGGCTTATGCTTATCACAATAACCTTCCGCGAGTCGCACTCCACGTGAGTGCGTGGATTGAAATTCCGGATTCCAGCGAGTACGACTTGCCATCCGACGTGTCGCACTCCACGTGAGTGCGTGGATTGAAATGTAAAGTTCAACCGGCCGAATAGCGCAATGATAGCGGTCGCACTCCACGTGAGTGCGTGGATTGAAATGATTAGCTCATACGACGGTGCAGGCTCGTCCATTGTCGCACTCCACGTGAGTGCGTGGATTGAAATCTCTATAAATCTATCTAGTAACCCTATCAAAACGTCGCACTCCACGTGAGTGCGTGGATTGAAATATTGACCGGCGTTGCTTCGTTTAACTTCAAGGAGTCGCACTCCACGTGAGTGCGTGGATTGAAATCGAAATATTACGGCGACTCTCGCGTTGTCATTAATGTCGCACTCCACGTGAGTGCGTGGATTGAAATATGGCTAGTGTGTCACCGTTTGTAATGATTATCGCCGTCGCACTCCACGTGAGTGCGTGGATTGAAATCTCCATGACCGCCAAGTCCTATGGGGAATCGCTTGTCGCACTCCATGTGAGTGCGTGGATTGAAATTACGAGTTAAGGCAGCATCGTAAAGACGGTGTTGAGTCGCACTCCATGTGAGTGCGTGGATTGAAATATCTAAGTCAGTGTAAAACTGATAATGAATTCCATGTCGCACTCCATGTGAGTGCGTGGATTGAAATTGTTATGAATTCGTCATCCGTACAGTAATGCGTCCCGTCGCACTCCATGTGAGTGCGTGGATTGAAATTAGGAAGCAGCTTATATTAGTGTCGCACTCCATGTGAGTGCGTGGATTGAAATTTATAAGAATTCTACTGTAGAGAATATAGTGGATGTCGCACTCCATGTGAGTGCGTGGATTGAAATGAAAATACGGCGGTTTTGCAACTGTTGCGACTCGTCGCACTCCATGTGAGTGCGTGGATTGAAATGTCCGGAGATAAGTTGGTTACGTCTTGCGTTGTGGTCGCACTCCACGTGAGTACGTGGAGTGATTTCGCAGGCACAACATGAGGAGGAGCCCATCACACTTCCTGAGAGTACGACTTCCTACCGCTTCGACTAGAGTCCTGCTCATGCGAGCGTGCGAAATTGCCCCCGCAGGTAAGAGTTTGTCCAACTACTTCTAACAATTTAAAGTTATTACTCCAGAGCATCTTGCTTTGGAGTTATTTGTTTTTTGTTCCCTTTTTAGTATGGGGAATATTTGCATACATTTGGAAGGAGTTGGTATATTGGTGTAGAAATATATCAAAAGATCTCATTTTTTGTAGTTCTTTAGTTGGAGGGATAACGAATGACTGATGAAAAGCGTAAACAGAAATTAGTTGAGAACATTACAAAGAATTATCGGCAGGTTGAAAAATCCGTAGTGAGTCAGCTCTATATGAAGCATGATTTGCATGGAACAAGTATAGGTTCCGCCCGTGAGGATATTTGGGCGCAGTTGTTTGACATGATTGTTCCCAAGAAATTTGTTATCGAACATTCCGTTTTTATCATTGACTCGAAAGGGATAGTCTCCCACGAAGTTGATTTAGCTATTCTGGATAAAACCTATACCCCGTATATTTTTCGCTATGGGCGTTTGAAGTTTATCCCGATTGAAGCCGTTGCTGTGGTGGTAGAATGCAAAAGTCAAAGTTTAAATAAAGATGCTATAAACGACTGGTATGAAATCTTAGAAGGACTAAAAACTGCAGATGATTCAGTTACAAGAATTGCTGACCGAATTGCCATTGATGCTAGACTTTAAATTGGACACGGAGAACCGAGAGTGCGACAATAAAAGCATTCATAATCGAGGTGTCCGAAATGACGAAAAAGTACGACAAGGAATTCAAACTTCAAACCGTAAGACTCATC
>NZ_JBHSQV010000086.1:0-2183 GCF_042658665.1 Marinicrinis lubricantis | reverse complement strand
ATCGTCATCCTCCATGTGCACGGTTTTTCATCGTATTTCAACGATTTCCTTGCATATGAATTCGACAAAGAATGCCTCAAACCCTTGCTGTTACTGGATTTTTTAATCGTTCAGCAAGCCCTAAATATGCGATCCCACTCGAAAGAGCGAAGATCGTCGAACGAAGCGGCAAAACACTATGGGATAACAGCAACAGGCTTGAAATGTGGGGTTGGACCGGTTCTGCGAGCGAAGATACGATGAAAAAGATGGCAGAACAAGCCGTAGGGCTTGACGTCATCTCTCCAACTTGGTTCGTGCTGGAAAACAAAGAAGGGAAGTTCGAGGATACTTCAAGTAAAGAAATGGTCGATTGGTTTCATGAACGCGGCCTTGAAGTACACCCTCTCGTGCAGAACCAATTCGACAGCAGCTTGACGACAGCATTTTTGGCGAATGCGAATGGCCAAGATCAGTTTATTCAATCGCTGGTCGATCGGGCGGCTTCGATTGGAGCCGATGGTCTGAACATCGACTTCGAAAGCGTGAATGCCAAGGATCGGGCTGCATTTACCGAGTTTATGCGGAAGCTGACGAGCAAGGCGCATGCCAAGAAACTGGAAGTATCGATTGACTTAATGAGGGGCAGTATTTCCTGGAACCACCTTACTGCTTTCGACCATGAGCAGTTAGCGAAGATCGTAGATACGGTCATCATCATGGCGTATGATCAGCATTGGTCGGGCAGCACGGAAGCGGGATCGGTTTCCGGTCTGCAATGGACAGAGCAAGGCATCCAAGAGTTTCTTTCTTATGGGATGTCCAGAGAGCAGCTCATTCTCGGCATGCCTTTCTACATCCGTGAATGGAAGCTGGATAGCAGCGGTAAAGTGCTGGAAAACCGTGCGCTATACACCTCTGCAGTAAGTAAGCTGCTCTCAGAAAATGAATACACCGCCGTATGGGATCCGGAGTTCAATCAGTATAAAATTCAGTATATGAAAGACGGGTACACCTACGTGTTCTGGTTAGAAGATCAAAGGACATTGGAAGCCCGATTGGAGCTGGCCAAGGAGTATCGTCTCGGCGGTGCCGCGGCCTGGAGATTAGGCCAAGAACCTGCTTCGTTCTGGGAAACCATCATATCGAATAAATAATGGTATGATCGAAAGGCAGGAGCCCCTAAAGCTTCTGCCTTTTCTTACACACGATAATACTTTACGAATACCTCGGATACAACCGATCCATGAGATAAGTATAAAAATACATGCCCCATATGGAGATGGAGGTTTTCAAATATAAAGGCAAGCTCACAGATCGTAAAATATAGTGCCAGTATGAGCTTCCGGTTTTCAGCTTTTACGAAAATAACGATTAATTCTCCTGGTATGGTTAATGAACGGGTACACCAGGGGGGGGAATAGGCGGGAGGAATTTTAAGCCAACCATTTTTTCTCATCATGGTTTTGGCACGCGCACCTAACTTCGCCTGCTCATAGAAGAAATTCGCCCACATCGCTCCAATATCGTTACGGACGCACTCCGTCATGTTTCGAGCACATTCCATGACAGTAACGAGTAATTTCGCTGAAAGGATATTGGCTATTTCAGTATCTGTCAATTTAACCCCCATAGGTACTGCATTCGCTTCAGATCTCGGCTTATCTTCCGGCAAATCCGGTTGAGGAATACCTTCGGTTTCCATCAACATTTTGAGCCGATCGGATTGAGCACTGCACATTTTTATGGCTTCGTCTAGCAATTCTAGAAGGTCTTTATCCGTCGTCATATTCCTTCCAATCTGTTCAAAAACAATAATTTCTTCGATAAGACCAAGATATTTCCAAACATCCATCACTTCTCCAACATGCATTGACGGCTTGGGTTCAGGGGCATTTAGAGTCTGAAATATACCTGAAACGGCTTCGAATATGTTTGTCATTTCATTATCACACCTCCATTATTATGATGGTCTCCTCCGACTCAAAAAAAATCCACGGGATGCTGCGCCGCAAACCAGAACAAATACTTGCCCGAATAAACCATTCCATCAAGTTCTGTATCATCCTCAAATATTTATATGAGCATTTTGCATAATTCCGTTTTTGAGAAATACGCAACAGAATTCCAGGTCCAGTTGAACCCCTATTTCGACTTAGTTGACTTGAATGGCAAAAAATGGGCAGACCTGCAGAATTTCTGGT
>NZ_JBHSQV010000085.1:0-2128 GCF_042658665.1 Marinicrinis lubricantis | reverse complement strand
GCTTCTATAATGGAAAAAGAATCCACTCCTCTATAGGGTATTTCACTCCAAATCAATACGAACGTATGTTTCATCCGGCTGCGTAATTCTCTCGATTTTATGTGTCCAATCTATTGACAGAGGTCCACATTGGCTCGGTTCCCACACAGAAATCCACATGTCCTATTCGCATTTTATGTGCATTAAAGCCGGAGGTGGACGAGGAGATCAAGCAAAAATTTGATTTTGTACTCCTTGCTGTTAATGATGACAAGGGAGGACGTATTGATATTGAGGATAATACAGGAGGGAATCTGCAAGACTGGTTTAGAAAGCTTAATTTTCATAAAATGAACCCTGATGATTTTGAAGTCAGGAACGAAGATCTCTTAAAGGATATCAAGCTGAAAGATTACGAGGTGAAAGAAGAAGACGGAACTCCAATATCGCTTCTCACATTCAATTTCCAACTGAACCAATTGTTAATGCTGATTAACAACCCTTTGTTGTTCCCGCACCGTGCATATGCCAGACTATTTAATTCCGAGAGGAAGGATACATGATGGGGCAATCTGTCGTTGCTGTATCAATTGATAAAGTACAGACATTTTTATACTATGTGCTGCAGGCGTATATTCAGGAAAACCAGGCCAATAGCGGAACACTTCGGGAGATCGTAAATTCATCGCAATTAATCTCTGAGAGGTTTTTTAGGGACATTGGAATCGAGGGGGAATTTGGTGAGTTTAGCGGTCAGATTGAGGATCAATTGTTAACATGCTCAGGCATGTGTGTATTTACCACCTCACTAGAGCGGGAACTTATTTCAGAGAAGCTGGACCGATTGTTCAGAAAGTACTATAAAACATTCAATGGTCAACTGTTAGTTAAATATGTTGTCTTTGAGAAGAAGCTTTCGACAAACCTAGATAAGCTAGAGGCAATTAAAGAGAGTAAAGACCGCCTTAGACAGCAGAATTGCTTGAATGAGATTATAGCCCGTCATCAAGACTCTCTGTTTCAGTTTTCCGACGTCTCGGGGGAAAATGGACTTCAATCATCCATTGATCTAGATAAGGAGTATCCGTCATTTTCGCCTAATATTAATGCGCTCTATTCCCAACAAGAGGCGGATAACGATAACCATTTTCGGATTGCTGTCATTAAGGCTGATCTAGACGGTATGGGGACTTTATTTAAGCAACTAAGTGACTATGCGATCTATAAGGCTATCAGTGATTTGTTGTCCAATTACATTAGTCTTGAACATTTACATAAAATGACTGCCAAATATAAGGAGAAGGACAAGGACTTCAAGCTATATCCGTTATATATGGCTGGAGATGACATCTTCTTCGCGGTGACTGCTGCTCATTTGTTGGATGGTGTGAACTTGTGCAAAGAGATTTTGCAGCAATTGAATAAAGAGTTAGACAACCTAGGTAAACAACATAAGACCAATTTGCCGCAGCTCTCACTGAGCATAGGAATTGATTTTACCTTCAACCGTGAACCGATCCGGTATTACTATGAGCGAGTACATCATCAGTTGGATGAAGCCAAGGTTTATTTAAGCAAGGATAAGGTTAAAAAGTCCTCTTATATGAAGATAAGCATGAATGATTGTGTCTTCGAGGATTATGACGCAGACAAGAAGAAATCGGAATGGGCTTATTTTAAAGATGATGTAAAGCTACTGAAAGGAGCAATGCAAGAAGGTTTTGCCGCACATCACTTTTTATACGGGTTATTAAGTAAGATTAGCGACAAGACGATCAGCAGTAGTGATGTTAAATACAGTAACGCTGTTCTGTATCATTTATTGCCGGAGCACTTGGATAGCAGCAACCAAAAGCTGAGAGAGTACGAATTAATAATTATTGAAAAGCTGTTAAGGAAGCTCCTAGTCAAAAAGGGTTCGCATAGTAGCGATAGGAAAGAAAATTCGGCTGGAAAGAAGCAGAAAAAGAAAGAAAAAGAATTAACCTTTGAACTGAAGCAGCGCCAAAAACTGAAAGGGTAGGGACTGTCAAATATTTTGTGTAAACTCTATTAATCAATGATATAAGGGGTGACGCGCTCCTCGAAATGAATGGATAGTTGGAGGATGATTTGCCCCCAGCCTTGAATACGCCCCGTCCATTTCTTC
>NZ_JBHSQV010000084.1:0-2100 GCF_042658665.1 Marinicrinis lubricantis | reverse complement strand
GGAGTTCACCTCATCTCATTTGGTATCGTTTGGTCACTTTACCTATTCGAGATTTGGGGAGGTACTCCTTTTTCCATGTCTTAAAAATTCAGCCGTACCAAGGCTTTTGAGTTATGAAATTGATTCACATTAAGCAGTAATGCTTCTGTTGTTTTAAGACAGGCGATTAATGAGTCTTTATCAAATGAAGTATTAATTTTCTTTGATTTAGATGGATCCAGAGTATTGGATAAACGTTATCTGCTTGAATTAAAAGAAAAAGAATCCGATGATCTTGAATTTTTACTGCAATCTGCAATAGATTCAGGAGTAAAATTGTATGGTTGTCAGATGAATGTGATGTTTAAACAGGGCTTGGATTGTATCGATAATGTGGAGCTTGCAGGGGTAGCTACATTTCTTGACCTAGCCTACGAAGCAGATGCTATTTTAAGTTATTGAGAGGTGAAAACGCATGGAAACCAAAAAAGTCATTGTGTTCGCTCTTCATGATGAATTGGAATCTGCTTATCCTCCTTTAAATATTTCAATTGGAGCCGCTTCATCGGGTGCTGATGTCGTATTAGCTTTTTCAAGAAAAGGGATCAATATGTTGGATCCAAGCTATATTCCAACTCCGTCAAAAGGAAAAGAATATCTTGCAAATGCTTTAGCGGAATTTCCAGTACCATCGATTCCGGAACTATTAGCTATAGCAACTGAATTAGGTGTTCGGTTTGTTGTTCCTGATATTGACTTAACAGAAATACAGACGTTATTAGACATTCCTTATGAAAAAGTACCATTAAAATGGCTCTTAAACGAAGCCGCAACAGCCGACTTATTTGTGCATTTCTGAAACATCAATTTCCCAAATGCGCCAAAGTTTTTCTTATTGATTTTATACCTTATAGGGTATATTATATGTGTATACCCCAATGGGTATTTGGACGAAAGGAGGATGAAAGTTGAGCTGGCTAGTTTTCACCATTTTAAGTGTAATGTTAATCATTTTTTATAAAAGAATTAAACCGGTCGAAGGTCTTAAATTTATAGATGCAGAAATCCTTTGCGAAATAAAGAAGAATCAAAATGTAAAGATACTCGATATCCGTGATCCAATGGACTTTGAAAAAAGTCATGTACCAGGAGCAATCAACATTTATGTCGGGAGGCTTCCTTACGTCAGTAAAAAAGAGTTTGATATTAATGATGTTATCATTATCGTATCTTCTTCTGAATATCACATCAAAAAAGCAGCACGAACCCTTATGAAATCTGGATTTTATAATTTTGCTGGCTCTTTATGGATTGAAAATGAAAAGCGGAATTGTGAAGAGGGCAGACAGCATGAACTTTGTTTTTAAATAATTTTTTTGCCATAACAGATACGTATACAAGTATAAGTATAAATCAAATGAATGAAGGGACGAAAATTCATGACACAAAATAAAGAAAAAACAACAATTGTACTTTTTAGCGGTGAGTTGGATAAAGCGATCGCTGCATTTATTATTGCAAACGGTGCGGCAGCATACGACCACGAGGTCACCATTTTCTTTACATTTTGGGGGCTAAATGCTCTGCGCAAAGATGAACAAGTACCTGTTAAGAAAGGTTTCTTAGAAAAAATGTTTGCGAAGATGATGCCTCGCGGCGCAAATAAACTTGGGCTTTCGAAGATGAATTTTGCCGGAATGGGACCGAAAATGATCAAGCATGTAATGAAGAAGCACAATGCTTTAAGCTTGCCTGAACTGATTGAAATGGCAAAAGAGCAAGGTGTAAAATTAGTAGCTTGCACCATGACAATGGATCTGCTTGGTCTGCAAAAGGAAGAACTGATCGATGGAATTGAGTATGCAGGGGTGGCTGCATATTTGGGTGACGCCACTGATGCAAAAGTGAATTTGTTTATTTAAAAAGTATTTTTACTATTAAGTAATACCCATACCAGTATGAAAATATTGAAATGTTGTTTTAATTTACGTTATTTGAATCAATTTCATAAATCTCATGCCTTGATATGACTGACTTTTTTAGACATAGAAAAAGGAGTACCTCCCCAAATCTCGAATAGGTTAAGCGACTAAACCAACCAATTGAGATGAGGTGAACTCC
>NZ_JBHSQV010000083.1:0-1939 GCF_042658665.1 Marinicrinis lubricantis | reverse complement strand
GCCATTTTGCTTAAACCAATATTCATTCCCATTCCTAAAAGAGCAGCCATAATAATAATTGTTTCTTCTTTATCCGGTTTTCGATTATTGGAAGCATGAATAAATTGCTCATGAAATCCTGTTATATAAGCAATATCCATCAGTAAATCGGTTAATTTTATTCTTGGTAGCATCTGATACAGGCTTGCACTAAATTTTTTTGCTTCTTCTGGAACATCTTTTTCTAAGCGTGCAATTGACAGCTTTCCTTTTTCAAGAGAAACCCCGTCTAACTTGTTGGAATTGGTAGCTAACCACTTTAACCTTTTGTTAAGGCTGCTGGTTCTCTCCGTCATATAATCCTCGAATGATAAACTAACTGATAATCTTGTATTCTCCTTCGTTTGATTCCATGTATCTTCTGAAAACAAATATTCTTCAAAGTCTCTATATTGTCTGCTGCCAACAATGGAAACATCTCCTGCCCTAACATGCTCCCGAAGTTCTGTTAAAACAGCCATTTCATAGTAATGACGATTGATTGTTGTACCATCATCCTCGTATAAATGCTTTTTCCAACGTTTTGAAATAAAATCCACAGGTGAGTTATCAGGCACTTTTCGCTTTCCGGATTCGTTCATTCCACGGATAATCTCAACAGCTTGTAAAAGTGGCTCATTTGCTTTTGTAGAATGAAATTCCAATACCCTTAATAGCGTTGGCGTATATTTTCTAAGTGAATAAAATCGTTTTTGCAGTAAGTCTAAATAATCATAGTCGGCAGGGCGTGCAAGCTCCTGAGCTTCTTCGACCGAAGAGACAAAAGAATTCCATTCGATAACGGATTCTAAAACCTCAAAAACGTCTAATTTTTCCTTTTTTGCTTTGATTAAAGCTTGTCCGATGTTCGTAAAGTGTATAACTTTCTCATTCAGCTTTTTACCGTTTTGTTTCTGAATTTCCTCTTGAGCCTTACGGCCTTTTGATAACAGACTAAGTATTTGTCTATCATGAATTTCAAAAGCTTTATCCGTTAACTCTTGAGTAAGATGTAATAAATAGACGGTTAATATCGAATATCGCTTATTTTCTTGAAAGTCACGGAATGCATATGGCTCATATCTTGAGCCTAAGCGAGATAGTTGTAACAGGCGATTGCGATGCAAATGACTAATTTGTACCGTTTCTAATTCCATTCCTCGTATGTATTCGAGTCGTTCTATTACTTTTAGAAATGTTTCGGGTGAAGGATGACCCGGCGGTTCCTTTAACCAACCCAATATCGTTTTATTGGATTCGGATGGATGCTGCGAAGTAATGATCTCTTCAAGCTTTCCTTTTTGTTCATTTGTAAGAGATTGACTAACAGTATTAAACAGTTTCTTTTCAGCCATTGCCCTTGCCTCCCACACCATTCTTTCAAGTGTAGTAATAGCAGGCAGTATGATTTTGTTTTTTCTTAGAAAATCTATACATTCATGTAGTAGATGTATGGCATCGCCATTTTCAAAAGCTAATTGATGAAGATGCTTAAATGCTATTCGATATTCTCTTAGAGTAAAAGTTACAAAGTCGTATTCACTTCGAAGTTCTTTCAAATGATCCCAAAGTGTATTTTCTCTTTGAGGATAAAGACTAATCGAAGATGGAGTGGCACCGATTTGTTTCGATATATAATGTATGACTGATTCCGGGATGCTTTTGATATGAGTGTATGGCCAACCGGGATACCGAAGAACAGCTAATTGAACAGCAAACCCTAAACGGTTTTCTTCTCTCCTTCGCTTATTAACTATTTCTAAATCCCGTTTGGAAAAAGTGAAGTAGGTCCCCAAGGGACTGTCAAATATTTTGTGTAAACTCTATTAATCAATGATATAAGGGGTGACGCGCTCCTCGAAATGAATGGATAGTTGGAGGATGATTTGCCCCCAGCCTTGAATACGCCCCGTCCATTTCT
>NZ_JBHSQV010000082.1:0-1876 GCF_042658665.1 Marinicrinis lubricantis | reverse complement strand
TGGTAAATCACTGCCATTTTCAACTGGGTTAGTTTCGTGATGCCTTTTTTCCTGACTCGTAGGAGGTTATCCTCAAAACTTTTTCCAATTTACACGAATCAGGGACTTGACATCATACCGCTGGACTCTTTACCTTTTTTTAGAAAGAATGAAAAGATGCTCCTGAGTTTCATTCAAGCGAAAAAGGCTTGAAAAATCAAGTATTTTGCATGAGGCGAAGTGAATTATCACTTGCGGATTATGAATCATCGTTTCGTTTGATTATCAGCGCTGCAAGCCAGGCTGAACTGATGATACCGAAAAGCGGGTACAGTGTCGATAGAAGCGAACTGAAGCCGATTTGGCTGATCATAAAGCAGGCGGCCAGCAGAAGAACGAGCAGCTTCGTTTGAGATAGAGGGGTCTTATCTTCAAGCTGTGTCACGAGTCCGTAGATATCGGCAATGAACGTGGTGAATATTTCTGCGAAAATGATCAGTATGAATAATAGTTGTACGAAGACAGGAAGCTCGAAGGCGAGCCTAGCCATCGGGATTTCATACAAAGCGACAGATGGCATTTGACTGGACAGGGAGAAGTGGAGGGCAAGGAGCATGATGCCTACGCCCAGACCGCCAAGCATTCCGCCCAGACGTATGGTTGATCGGTCGGAGATATGACCACCGATCGGAACAAGAACCGCTTGAGCCAGTCCTAAATTAAATGCAGTATACAGAAGCGGGGATAGCCATACTCTGAGTTGGTCGACAGGCGGGTTCCATTCCACCCAATTGGAAGCGCTCGGAGAGTGGACCGCTTGGACGACAACAAAGCAGATGTAGCAGAACATCAGAGGAACGACGATGGAGTTTACCGTGAAGATGGCTTTCATCCCTCTTCGTATGATCAAGTAGGAGAGAAGAATGGTTATCAGCAGACCGATTTGATAGGAAATCTGAAAATGCTCTTTAAACACGGTCCCTGCACCGGCAAGCATGACGGAGCTAATGCCGAACAGAAACAGCATTAAAAACCGGCTGACCCATTTCCCTGCCGAGGGACCGAACAGATGCCTGTTTAAATCCTCATAAGATTTTGCCCCAATGCGCTGGCTGCTGAGCATCAGCTTCGTGCCCAGCCAAACAAACAGGATGGATGCAGCAAGGATAGTCAGTGTCCCCCAGCGTCCGTATTTTGTAAAGAACTGCAGAATTTCTTGACCCGTCGCAAAACCTGCACCAACGATCGTTCCGATATATGTAAATGCAATTTGTAGGGCAGTAAGCCAGCGTTTCATGATGAACCTCCTGTACAAGCAATATCTCTACATACTTATGCTTGTACAGTGGGGTACATGCTCCGCTGAAGAAAAAAGAAGGGGCTGTCCCACAAGTAATGTCGTACAGTCGTAGTCGAACTTTCTTGGCTGTTCGGGCTCGTATCTGGTTCAATGGATAAACCAAACTTAGAAGATTTCTCTACATCTAACATTCATTTTCCGAAATTTAAAGTGCGATCCATTTTTTTATTGAACACCACACTTATTAAGTGTTATGTATAGTGAAATAAAATAAAAGGAGAGATGTGATTCATGAAGAAGCTTGCAATAGGCATTATCTCGGGAGCTGTTATTCTATACGCTGCATCTGTTAGTGCGAATAATCTTAAAGAATATATACTAAATGAGGCTGACTATCATATTCAAGTAAATCAAAAATCCTATACACCTAAAAATCCAGTATTAAATCTTAATGGAACCACTTATGTTCCATTGAGAGCGTAAAATATCTTGTGTAAATAGATAAATAGCAAAAAGGAAGACCTTTCTTGTAGAATTAAGTCACCACAACCAACTCACAAGAAAGAGGTCTTCCCTATGAATCATTTTACATCAGAT
>NZ_JBHSQV010000081.1:0-1814 GCF_042658665.1 Marinicrinis lubricantis | reverse complement strand
GAGCCATTCCTGTAATGAAGTAATTTGCTCTTTGAAAAGAAAAAGCGCCTCCTGTATGCTGGGTCTCGGAATGGTTCGACATTCACTGCCCTAATTGAAGGAGGACGCTCAATATGAAGTATAAACTGAAACAGAAGCAGAATCAACGAATTACACGAATTACTGAATCGACACTGGTGGTCGGTGCAGACATTGCGAAGAAGGTACATGTCGCACGGGCCGTAGACTTCCGTGGAATTGAACTCGGGAAGGATTGCGTATTTCATAACGATCAGGAAGGACTATCGAAGCTGACAGCGTGGATGAAGGAGCTTGGGCAATCACAAGGGAAGACGGACATCATGTTTGGCATCGAGCCTACCGGACACTACTGGTTTCCGTTAGCTGCCTACCTACAAGAACAGCAAATTCAGGTTGTTGTCGTCAATCCGCATCATGTGAGTAAGACGAAAGAGCTTGAGGATAACTCGCAGACGAAGAGCGACTACAAAGATGCAAAGGTCATCGCGGATCTCATCCGGAACGGAAAATACTCGGAACCGAAGCTGCCGATGAAAGAGTATGCGGAACTGCGCATCCTGATGAATCTAAGGGAGAAGGTATCCGCCAGCCTGACGCAAGTGAAGGGCCGCATCGGCAACTGGTTTGACCGGTTCTTCCCCGAGTATACTAGCGTATTCAAGAAATGGGAAGGCAAGGCATCGCTAATGACCATGCGGGCATTCCCGTTACCATCGGACATCGTCAGCAAGGGGGCCAGAGACGTCCTGGCTCACTGGAAGACGGATGTGAAGCGTGGTGTGGGCATCAAACGCGCGGAGAAGTTAGTAGCGGCCGCCACGGTCTCGATCGGACTAACCGAAGGCAGTATGGCAGCGCGAGTAGAGTTAAGCACACTGCTGGGACAATATGACCTCTTCAGCAACCAACTGGAAGAGATTATGGGTAAGGTTCTGGAGATCTTGGAACACATCCCAGGAACAACGCAGATGCTTTCCGTTCCGGGAGTCGGAGCAATCACCGTAGCCGGTTTCCTGGCAGAGGTTGGAGACCTGAACAATTATGATCACGGTCAACAAATCATTCGGCTCGCCGGACTGAATCTCAAAGAGAACAGTTCGGGAAAGCGGAAGGGCAAGACCGGGATTAGCAAGCGAGGGCGATCCCGTCTAAGAGCACTGCTGTTCCGGGCGGTGATGCCAATGGTAGCGAAAAATGAAGAGTTCAAGACGCTTCATAAGCACTACACGACGCGGAATCAAAACCCGCTGAAGAAGAAACAGTCGATCATCGCCTTATGTGGAAAACTCATACGAGTCCTGCATACGCTGGGGACAAAGCAAAGAGAGTACAATGCAATTGATGTCATGGGTCCAGTGAGGCAGTTCCAGAACCAGCAAGAAGCCGCTTAAAACAAGGAAGCAACGCCTGTAAATCACTTATTCACATGTGTACAACTTAGACAATGGAAGCACCGGAGAAGCCGAAGCACTATATTCAATAAGGGCAACGACCCCGTAAAGGAGCAAGAATCGGCATCCACCCCTTGAGAGGTAGAACGAAGGAATGTAAGGGCATAGACCCAGTGTGACATGGGAGGGTAAACCCCAAGGGCAAATGTGGAGATCCACTGTGCGATCATACCAATTATCCACAGTTTTGGAAGCATATTATTCCCGAGCTCTGTTCCCGCCTACGCTCTTACAGAAAATCGAGGTTCAGAGAACATTCTCCACTACTATCTCTTAAGCTGTCAAAGTTGAAATAATGAGAATGAGTGCGGAAACAGGAGAAAAAAATACTTTTTAGTAGGA
>NZ_JBHSQV010000080.1:0-1792 GCF_042658665.1 Marinicrinis lubricantis | reverse complement strand
TCTTTCCTCATACCGCTTCCCCCTGATGCTAGAATTACCAGTTCTATGATATCTTAATAGGAAGGGTATGGTAAGTTTTGTTCATTCTTATTTAGCGGAATCCGTTGATTCTAGTTTAGCGGTTACACTTGAGTCTCTCTATAATCCGTTTCCGAGTATCATTCGGCAGTATTCCGGTATAAAATGCCGCGAGTTTTTCTCCTTCCACTTTCTCTTTTGGTAGTCGGAGAGGCTGGCGCAAGACGTCTTTGATATAACGGGTAAATACCATAGTCTGGCTGCGAGAAGGTTGAAAAATGATGCTCTTAATCACTTTCTGATCAACAGTCATGATCTGTTTCGCCATCGTAATGGCATCGGTAGAAGGCGCGCGGCGGACTTGTTCATCGGCTGACATACCGGGATTCCAGAGGACGATCCCCTTTTTCTGATGGGCGGAACCATCTGTATTGATGAGGGTGAATCCGCTAAGACCTGTAAGATCCTCTGCTAATCTAATAGGATTTTCAATCGTTGCTGAGCTCGTAATAATCTGGATGTTGTGCGCATTACCAAGTTCTCGACAAACCTTAAGCAGGCGTCTGAGTACCAATGCGACATGACTTCCGAATGTACCTCGGTACATATGCATCTCATCAAGCACTATAAATTTGAGGTTCCGCAGATAATTTCGAATGTGGTGTGCGGTCGCGTACTTCACCTTCTGAACTTGCCCGAGAATGGAGTAATGAATCATATCCGGATTCGTCATCCATACCTGTGCTTTTTCCATGATTCGCTGCCGCGGCCCATTCTCGGTATCACCATCCAGCCGGCCGATATGAATCAGGCGATCTCCTAAGTGCAATTGAGTTTCAAACCACTCATCCAAGGAAGAATTATTCTCCGTTCGTTGCATGCCAAAACGTTTAATTTGATCCAACTGATCATTTGCTAACGCTTTTGTTGGAAATATGTATAATCCACGTTCTTCAGGATGGTTATATAAACGACTAAGAATCGGCAGGTTATAGGACAACGTCTTTCCGGATGATGTTGAAGTGACCAAGACAACATTCGACCCAGAATGGACTGCATCGGCTGTTTGTGCTTGGTGAGAATATAACTGCGTAATTCCCATTCGATGTAAGGCGTCCTTGATGGGCTCTGGCGTTGATTCAGGAATATCCGCAAAAGTAGCTTCTTTCGCAGGAAGTGTATGAACATAAATCTCGGCAACTTCTTCCTCGGCCAACTTCTTCAGCTTATCCAGTACATCATCGGATGAAAACTCATGACTTACTACGCCGGGAATTCGGTTATCTTCACATAGAAGAAATTCTTCTTTCTCTAGAGGAACGATAGCAAAACAAGACGGACAGTAAATTCCTTCTGCAAATCCTCGGAGGTTTTCAATTACAGGAGTCCAGTCTGAGCATTTGATCCCGGTTGGCGAATATTCAAGCAGTCGTTGCTCCCCGACTTGACTGATCTTATTTAGAAATTTGAATTGCCTTCAGCATACTCGTGCATTCGGAACATTTCAGAAATGCCATTCCTGATCCCTCCATCGCTAATGTCTGCTGATCATATTAGAACATACTGATTAGACAACATGTTGTCATAGAATATACGTTCTCATGGAATAAAACCCCCTTGCTGCTAATTCGACAATATAGGCAGTTAGGAGAGTGTAAAATAAATTGTGTAAACTCCTAAACCAAGCTAATCTAGTAATAGACATCAGGAGGCAGGAGAACACAACATGAGCATGTTTACGAAGGAACAACTTAGACAATTCATTAGTGAGAAT
>NZ_JBHSQV010000079.1:0-1423 GCF_042658665.1 Marinicrinis lubricantis | reverse complement strand
GAGCCATTTAAATCACCTCGTACATTTAGAATGTTGTCTGGATAACTCCATTCTAACTGAGGGATTTTAAAATGGCTCTCTTAATTTTTAAGAGATTTCATTTTTACACAATTATACGGACTTAACTCGAAAAACTGTGTTTAGAAAGTATTTCCTCAGTAATTAATCTATTAAATTTTGTGAAAAATCTTGTATATACTACACTTTTACAGTTATTATTATTTATGGTATACTATTTCCATACATTACCATCTAACAATGTTTCTGTACCTTATTATTATGGTGGAAAAGTTGATTTTATTGGAAATGGAGGTGAACATTTAACATCAAGACTGCACACATATAGTAAATTAATAACAAAGATTAGGAGGATGGAAGATTTATGGGCACATTAAAAATTAGAAAGACGTTTATGATTGTTCTATGTTTAGCACTTTTGTTAACATCTTTTTCTACGACAGCCTCAGCCTCAACCTCCAATGAATATACCGAGAAAGAACTTGATATAATCCTTTCTAAAGCAGGGTATCCTAATTTGGATAGATTAGATTATATGACAAAATTATATATTGTTGAGTACTCTGGAGAAGATTTAATTTATGCTGGAAGCAGTGAAGTACAGAAATACCGTTATGACGAGGAAAACAATTTAAAAAAGATTGTATCTGGAGAATTTCAATTAAACACTATCCCAGATGAAGACCTTGATCTTTGGTTTGATGCTTTCATTGTATATGTTAATGGAGTAAAGCATGTTGATGTCTATCCGAATTTTGAATGGAAAGATTATGCACTTATAGATAATGACCAGATGGCGGTCGCTATTCCTCAAGGATGGCAAATTATTTCCAATAAAGATTCATGTCGCACGTATTGGGAATTTAGAGATTCCGGTTGGGTAGATGAAAGTGATTGTGGAGGAAGACCTGCAAAAGAATCTACTTATGGCTATTCATGGGGTTCACTAAGTGACGATACTATTGTACCGTTGCGCTATAAGGGGATTGCTGCATTTAGAGCTAAAAAAATTAGCAATAATGCTAATGTTCGGTTTGTAGGAGAATATGCACATGACACAACTGAAAATAGAACAACCACATATTCTGTTGGACTTAGTTATGGAATTGTTAACTTTTCTATTTCCGGTGGTGGTGGTACATCCGGGGGAATCGACACAGCCGGTTTTAGTTATGACTTAGATTTTTGGGATGATTATTAATTGTACCAAAAAGGATATTGTGTTGATTTTTTCAATGTAGTTATATTGCAAACTCCCGTTAAATTGTAGAACGGGAGTTTTTGTTATGGCTTTAGCCAGTTGAGTGCGTGAAACGCGCGAAACAGAAAACCACCCGCTATGCGGGTGGAGGGTTCTAGGGTTTGACCAACAAGACCATTCCGATAAAATTGAGATGTTCAGGCT
>NZ_JBHSQV010000078.1:0-1402 GCF_042658665.1 Marinicrinis lubricantis | reverse complement strand
TGTTCTCATATGCGAGGGTGATTGAGCTGCGAGCGCGCTAGGGGCATGCCGAAAAGTCTAGTCCCTGAATCCCACACGAAAGGAGGAATTCCATTGAAGCTATTTGTCGGTATTGACGTGAGCTCCAAAGATTTAAAGGTCTGCATGATGAACGGCGAAGGCGACACGCTTCAGTCGTTCACCGTGGACAATAACCTGGAAGGCGCTTCGCACCTGCGCGATCAAATCGTCGCTGTTGCGGACAAGCTGCCCTCCAAAGAGATTCAGATCGGCCTTGAAGCGACTTCCGTGTACAGTTGGCATCCTGCCATGTTTCTTCACGAAGATGAAGCGCTTCAGAAGCGGAAAGCCAAAGTGTTTACGATCAACCCAAAGCTCATCACGAAGTTTAAAGAAGCGTATGTCGACCTCGATAAGAACGATCACATTGACGCTTGGCTCATTGCAGATCGTCTTCGTTTCGGCCGTCTGCCGATGACCATGGTGATGCAGGAGCAGTACATCGCTCTCCAGCGTCTAACCCGAATGAGGTTCCACCTCGTTCATAATCTGACGCGAGAGAAGCAGTACTTCTTGACGAACCTCTTTTACAAGTGCAGCGCCTTTACCTCCGAAGTCGACAGCTCTGTCTTCGGTCATGCAATAACGGAACTGCTGCTCGAGAAGTACAGCCTTGACGAGATCGTCGCTATGGACGTGGCGGATCTTGCAGATTACCTCAAGGACCACGGGAAGAATCGCTTCCCTGACCCAGAGCGAGTCGCCAAATGCATTCAGAAGGCTGCCAGAGCGTCTTACCGCCTCTCTAAGGTGGTTGAGGATTCTGTCGATCTCATTCTTGGTACATCGATCCAGTCGATCCGCAGCATCCAGGCGCAGATCAAGGAACTCGATCAGGCCATTGAGCGCATCCTGAGCGGAATCCCAAATACATTGCAGACGATCCCGGGCATCGGTCCCGTGTACGCCGCCGGCATTCTCTCGGAGATCGGCGACATTACACGATTTGACGACCAGGCTGCTGTTGCCAAATACGCCGGTCTTGTCTGGCGTAAGCATCAATCCGGTGCTTTCGACGCGGAGGATACGAAACGCATTAAATCCGGCAACCGATTCCTTCGCTATTACCTTGTTGAAGCTGCCAACTCGGTGAAGAACCGCGATCCGGAATTCGGCGATTACTACCGGAAGAAATACAAGGAAGTACCCAAGCACCAACACAAACGCGCCCTCGTCTTAACGGCAAGAAAACTTGTGCGGCTGGTCGATGTGCTGCTACGCAACGACCAAATTTACACGCCCCGAAGGAAGGTGAATGCGGCTAAGGATTGACCGCCTCCTTTAGCTGAAGTCTTACGGTAATTCCCAGTTATTTTTTGGTAAATCACTGCCATTTTCAACT
>NZ_JBHSQV010000077.1:0-1390 GCF_042658665.1 Marinicrinis lubricantis | reverse complement strand
GATCAAGTCCAAATTCGTGTGTAAATTCCCTCAGCTAGATGGGGCTACATAATGCGAGTCACTTTGGCATCGGATTTTGGCCGATCCTTGCGCCATTCCATGTACTCGGTCATGTCGAGATACTTCTTGCCAGCAGCCCATTTCTCATCCTGTTCCATCAGCAGAGCGCCGATGAGGCGTAACACCGATTCGCGGTTTGGAAAGATACGAATGACGCGCTCTCGCCGTCTAACTTCTTCATTTAGACGTTCAACGCTGTTTGTGGTTCGTAGTCGCTTGCGGTAACGTTCTGGTAGCATGAGGATAGCTGTTGCATCGTCAAATCCACTCTCCAGGACGCGCATCGCTTTACCGGCCTTGTCTTCATATGCTGTCAGGGTCTGCTGTAACAATAGCCTTGCCGTCTCTGCATCAGAGGCATCAAGAATCGACCGCAGACGGCCATGAATCTCATCTTTTAAGGCTTTAGGAGTGGCATCTAACACATTTCGTGTGAAGTGAGTCTGGCATCGTTGCCAACTCACTCCTTGAAGTTGCTGCCGTACCGCACGTACAAGGCCTCCATGATCGTCGGATGTGATGAGATCTACACCGCGCAGTCCACGGCTCTTTAGAGAACTAAAAAACTCACTCCAGCTCGCTTCAGATTCGGTGTCACCCAGCATAAGACCAAGGATTTCACGGTATCCTTCCTTGTTTACGCCGATAGCAATCATGACGCCTCTTGAGCGTACACGTCCGTCTTCACGCACTTTAAGATACATCGCATCAACGAGTACAAACGGGAAATGGCTGTCTGCTAGAGGCCGATTATTCCAAGCTGTGACGAGCGGATCTAGGCGCTTACAGAGATCGGAGACCGTTGATTTAGAGAACTCAGTTCCACAAAGCTCTTCGGTCACCTGCGAGACTTTACGAGTAGACACGCCGTTTACGACCATTTCCATCATGGCCAGTATTAAGGCTTGTTCACTCCTCTGGTATCGTGCGAAGAGTTCGGTTGTAAACTTTCCTCCACGGATACGTGGAACACTTAACGTAATGGTTCCTACCCGTGTATGCAGTTGATGTGGATACGATCCATTCCGATATGCTTGTCGGTTTTCTGTCCGTTCATAACGATCAGCTTCCACTTGTTCACTCACCTGCGCTTGTAGAACTTGGTTCAGTACAGATTCGAGCAACTTCGATACCCCTGCATCCTGAGAATTTCCTAAAAATAATTGCTGTAAAAGTTGCGAATCTACGTTAATCTGATAGTGAGCCATTTCAATTCACCTCGTGTATTTAGAGTGATGCTTAGACAACACCATTCTAACTGAGGGATTTGAATATGGCTCCCTTTATTTTTAGGAGCTCTAGCATTTTACACAATTATACGGACTCAACT
>NZ_JBHSQV010000076.1:0-1364 GCF_042658665.1 Marinicrinis lubricantis | reverse complement strand
GAAAAAGGAGTACCTCCCCAAATCTCGAATAGGTAAAGTGACCAAACGATACCAAATGAGATGAGGTGAACTCCCTATGCCATTTATTCGACACGAGAGTATATTTACCCTGCAAGATCTTTACGAAATGGAACAAAAAGATCGTTTTAAAGCGATCTTCACTACCATCGATATCACTCCCGTTCTACGTTTGGTCAGAAAAAAGTCTCTTTACGGCGCACCTGTTGAGGTCAACTACACGGCGATGGTCTATTCATTAATCGTCAGGATCGTTGAGCGCATTCCCACGATCAAAGATTTGATCAAGCGGTTGCAGCATGACATCTTATTCCGCCTAGATTGTGGATTTATGCTTTCCGAAGCGATTCCTTCGCAAGCTTCGTATTCTCGCTTGGTGCGGAAGATGAGTCAAAGCAATGCGCTGGAAGAAATTCAGGAACAGCTTCTAGAGCAAGCGATTGCAGAAGGATTTGTCACGGACGATACGGTTGCCATTGATGCCACACACGTTGAAGCGCGAGACCAGGCACCTGCAAAACAAGAAAAGGAAAAATCTGAGCCGAAAAAGCGCGGTCGAAAAACGAAAGCCGAACGCGAAGCTTGGCTAAAACAAAAGCAAGAAGAAGAGGAGCAAAAGCCAATCTTCGAGAAAGAAATCGTTGCACAACTCAGTGAGCCATTCAAAGTTTTACGGGAGCAAATGCCTCTTGACCCACAGTGGGGAGTCAAGAAAAACAGTGATGGAAAAAACGTCTTCTGGTACGGCTATAAAGGTCATCTTGTAGTAGGAACGCAAAGTCAATACATCCTTGGAGCGATGCTCTCTTCCGGGAATCTGAATGACGGAAAAGCTGCGATTCCACTTTTGAAAGGAATAGCTTCTCAGCATCCAATTTTTAAATTCAAGTATGCAACAATGGACGCTGGCTACGATTATGAGCCGATATACAAGCAAATTCGAGAAGCGAAGGCTCATGCGGTTATTGCATACAACCGTCGACGTGAGCCAGAACTTGAAGGGTTTGATGAACACTTCGCACCCACCTGCGTTAGAGAGCATTCTTATCGTTATGACAGCTACGACCCAAAGTATGAAACGCTCAAATACGTTCGGCCGAAGGAATGTGAAAGTTGTCCATTAGCACACGATACACTTTGCCAGAAGGTTTACAAGATGAAAATCACGACCGACCTTAGAAAGTATGCCGCTCCGGCTCGTGGTTCAGAGCGATGGAAAGAGATTGCAAAAGAACGATCTGCTGTTGAGCGAGTAAATGCCTATCTGAAGGAATACTTTCAATTGAACAATATCAGACATCGGACCGGCCAAAAGGCAAAAGCCCATTTCAACTTGGTTACCCTGG
>NZ_JBHSQV010000075.1:0-1355 GCF_042658665.1 Marinicrinis lubricantis | reverse complement strand
GTCGTGAAAGAGCTTGGACACATGTTCAATGTAAGCAGGGATCCCTTTTGTCCGATCTCGGCCGTGATGGCGGTTGCGGATGAGTTCGCCCTTACGATGGAGGCACAGGGTGTGCTCTGCCAGGATCTGTCCAGTGTCTTCCTCATAGATGACGAGGCGATTGTCCTCTGTCACTCGTACAGCAACTTCTTTGTCGGTTCCATCATACGTGCCAAGCGGAACACTATACCGGTTCGATTCGTACCAAATGGTGTTGTCCTTCCGCACAGTCCTTGTTATACTTGAGCTAATTGTTGTTTTTATTTTTTTGTGGACTGGGCGGAGATGCGCTTTTTCTAAGGCGTATACTTCGGCCGGTATTTTTTTGGTCGTATGATGCACCTTGGCGTTGCCTGTACGGTTTAACCATGCTAGGCACTGCTCATTGAGCTTGTCGATATTGGTGAATGGACGATGTCTTGCAAAGTTGCGTTTGATGAATTTCACCACATTCTCGATTTTGCCTTTACTCTCGGGATCCGCTTTGCGGCACATGTAAATCCGAAAGGTGCGCTCTTCCACGTACTTGGCAAACTCATGGGTCAAGATAAGATCCCCGTGGTTCTCACTCGTTAACAGCAGGTGGTCTTGGTCATAGACGATCTCTTCGGGAAGACCGCCATAGAACGCAAAAGCCTGTTCATGCGCCTCTACGACATCCACGGTTGTAAACGGCCTATCCTGCCATAGAGCATATTTGTACCTCGAACGAGATAAGACAAAGGTGATGAACCATAGTCTGACCAAGTGCCCTTCAGGATGTCTAAGCTTGGTTTCCCCGAAGTCTACCTGCATCTGCTTGCCCATCGGGAGTTCTTCTACCGCTTCGTGTTGCCTGATTCGCTTCGCCTTAGGGATCCCGTATTCCATCCTCAGTCCTCTAACATAGCTTCGAACGGTGCTTTCAGCGATTTCCATGCCTTCATGACGTTCCTTCAGCCAATCCATAACCTGTGCAGCAGACAAGTCCGGAAACTCCCGCAACCAGCTGATAATCTCCGTTGCGAAAGAGTCTAGCTTCTTAGAACGAGACTCAAGGCCATCTAGAAACTGCTTGTACTCCTCTACCGTCATGTCCCACAACTTGATTACCGTATTCCTGGATACATCCAGGTTTCTTGCAACCTGCGATTTCCTCAACCCTAATCTTTTCTGTTCTTGAACCGTGAAGTACATAGGCCACCTTTCTTCTTTCCTCATACCGCTTCCCCCTGATGCTAGAATTACCAGTTCTATGATATCTTAATAGGAAGGGTATGGTAAGTTTTGTTCATTCTTATTTAGCGGAATCCGTTGATTCTAGTTTAGCGGTTACA
>NZ_JBHSQV010000074.1:0-1343 GCF_042658665.1 Marinicrinis lubricantis | reverse complement strand
CCCGAAAAGTCCAGTCCCAATATTCATTTTTCAAAGAACAACAAGCTGGAAATTTTAAAGGCTCGCTCCAGTCCCCTAAGGGACTGGAAATCATTTAGAAGTTGGCTACAAAACATATGATACGAGGAGGTATTTTTATGATAACTTTACCCACCGCTTATAAAATAAAAGGTTTAGAACTTAAAAACAGAATAGTCATGGCTCCTATGTGTCAGTATTCCGTTGATAAGAAAGATGGTATTCCGAACGACTGGCATTATGTCCACTACGTTTCTAGAGCTGTGGGCGGGACAGGTCTTATTATTGTGGAGATGACGAGTATTTGTCCGGATGGGAGAATTACTGATAATGATTTAGGGTTATGGTCTGATGAACACATTCCAGCCTATCAACGAATAGTATCTGAAGTTCACAAATACGGAGCCAAAATTGGAATACAGATTGCACACGCAGGGCGCAAGGCAGAAGATGCCATGCAACCGGTAGGACCTTCTGCTATTTCCGGGAACGCCCTTCCCGAAGAAACGAAAAACGGTGCTTTGAAGCAACCGAGAGCATTAACAATCGACGAGATAAAACATCTAATCACGCAATTCAAAGATGCCACGAGACGTTCAGTTGAAGCAGGCTTTGATACTATTGAACTGCATGGAGCGCACGGATACTTACTTCATCAATTTATGTTACCTAGCATTAATAACCGTACAGATGAGTATGGTAAAGATTTAGCCAAATTCGGTGTTGAAGTCATTCAAGCAGTAAAAAGTGTCATGCCAGAGGATATGCCGCTCATCTTCCGAATTTCTGCTATTGAATATATTGATGGAGGTTACGGAATCGAGCATTCGATTGAAATGGCGAAACGGTTCAAAGAAGCCGGTGTAGATATTTTCCATGTATCATCTGGTGGTGAAGGAATTCCCGGAAGATTAAAACCTGGGAATCATCCGGGTTATCAAGTGCCGTTTGCTCGTGCGTTCAAGGAAGCATTAAACGAACCTGTTATTGCAGTAGGTAAGTTAAATAATCCCCAGCTCGCAGAGGCAACAATAGCTAATGGAGATGCTGATTTAGTCGCTGTTGCTAGAGGAATGTTAAATGACCCCTATTGGGCACTTCATGCCATTAAAGAAGTTTCAGGAAGTGTAACTCCCCCTGTACAATATAAAAGAGGTATTCGTTAAACAGTAAAAAGTCATATAAGAAAAATTTTCTTATATGAATCAATTTCATAATGCATCGTTCTAAAAAACTGTAGACTAACCCGACTACAAATTTACAGTTCAAAAATTAAGCTACATCAAGCTGCAACTGACGGTTTATGCGATCACAAGCTAATTTTG